>JAYYEE010000164.1:0-5421 GCA_036160175.1 Planctomycetota bacterium | reverse complement strand
CAGCGCGCGGACGGTCAGGGCCATCGCGTCCTGCCGCGTTGGCGTGCGCGTCAAGGCCTCCTCGGCCTGCGCGACGGCCGACCGGGCTCGGCCGAGCATCAGGTCGGCGCGCCCGAGCCCGAGGCGCCGCTCTACGACCTCGTCATCGCCTGGACGCGCGGCGAGGAAGACCCTCCACGCCGCCAGCGGGTCCTCTTCCTCAAGCAGCCGCGCGCCTTCGTCCAACCAAGCCGGACGCAGCCCACCGATCGACACTTCGGCCGCTGGGGCCGGGCTCTGCGCCGGGAGCGCGATTGCCCAGAGGGCAGCCGCAGCCGAGATACGAGGTAGCGTCAACATCGGGAGGTCTCCCTCCCTTCATCGGCTACCGACGCCAGCTGGCTGTGGGCTGGCGGTTCGGGTTGAGATCCCCGCGGTGCGCGGCCCGTGCCATGGGCGCCGCAGCGGCGGGCGCCGCCGCTATCGGGAAGAGCCGCTACCGGGGAGAACCGAGGACCTCAAGGCGCTCCACGTCCAGCGTGCTCAAGACCTCCCCGAGCGGGCTACGCCGCGGGCCGATGACGCCGACCTCGCGCCCTACGAACAGGGCGAGGTCGAAGCGGCCGGTGTTGCAGGTCAGAACAAACTGCCGCCGGCCACCCTTCTCCAGGTAGTAGAAGCCAGGCTCCGTCAAGCGGCTCTGGTAACGCAACCAACCGATCGCCTCGAAGCGCTCCAGCCGGTCCTTCGGCGTCGCCGGCCGCGGCGGCTGATCGACCTCAGGCGGCTTCTCTTCGGCGACCTGCATCGCCTCATTGACCCACTGCTGCGTCTCGATCCGCTTGCGGAGCGCGGCCGCGGCGGTGCGCGCGGAGCCCTTCTTCTGCAGCCCCTTCTCGACCTTAGCGAGCGCGGTGACGAGGCCGTCGAAGCGCTGCTCGGTCGCAGGCTTCTTCATCTCGCGCCGGAACGCGACCTCGACGACCTGCACGGCCTCCATGTCGATTCGGTCCAACTCACGCTGCTTCGCCGCCGCAGCGATCGCGTCCAATCGCGCCTGAGGCTGCTTGCGCACCTCGGCCGCGTAGTCCTCGTACGCCTGGATCACGTCGTCCGTAGCTTCGACGACCTCGACGTCTGCGTTGGAGATCCACGCCTTGACGGCCACGGCGCGCACTTGATACCAACCTTCCTGCTCCCCGATCACGTGCACTTGCGTGCCCTTCGGCAGCTGATCGACCGGAGCTTCGCTCGTGCGAGGACGGTAACGGAACGCGACCTTGGTGCCGCTGGTCGTGACCGTGCCGTCCGCGGCCTCCGCGGTGAAGCGCTTGCTGACGTAACCGACCGGGCCGAGCGGCAAGATCACGGCGCGGTAGCCGTTCTCACGCTCGCCGAGCTGGACGACCTGCCCGCTGGTCAAGACGTCCTCATAGAGCGGCGGAGAAGCGACGTCGCCTGGCCAGCAGCGAAGCCGCGCCTCTTCGGCGCGTACGCGTCCGTAGATCGGCGTCGCGTCTTGCGGCGCGCCTTGCTCAACGGCTGGCTGCGCCGTGGCGGGCTGCGGATCCTGCTGCGGGGGCGCCGCTGGCTCGACCGCCGGAGCGGGCGGCGTCGGCTGCGGAGGGTTCGACGACTGCGCGCTGAGCGCGGCGCTCATGCAGAACGCAGCGATCAGCGACGAACGGAGCGTAGGCGCGAATGCGCCCGCGATTCGACGGGTGACCATGTTGACCTGACCTTGGAAGTTGACCGGTGTTCCAGCGACACTCCGCGTGACCAAACGCGGCGATGCCACGATGCTACCGGATCCAGGGCAAAGAACGAAGCACCGGCCTCGCGGTTGGGTGGGTTTCCGCGCGCGCCTAAGCCGATAGGATCCAGGCATGACCCGGCGACTCCTGGCGACCCTGATGCTCTCGCTTTGCGCAGGCCTGCCGTCCTGCGTGTCCTTCAGCCAGGAGGGGCAGGTGCTGGTCTCCAGCGACCCCGCTGGCGCCAGGATTTTCGTCGACGGCCGCGACACTGGCTTCACCACCCCAAAGAAGCTCTCCATCGGGAGCGTCTTGAGCGGCTGGCATGTGATCCGGCTCGAAAAACCGGGGTTCCGCCCGGCCGACCGCGCGCTCTACCAGCAGACAGAGACGTTCTCCTCCAAGTGGATCGACGGCGCCTACGAGATCGTCATGGCCCCGCTCCCGTTCTTCTGGACCGCGCGAGACATGCTGATACCCGTCGGCGTCCGAAGCGCGCTGCTGCCCGGCGAGCTTTACGTGCGCATGCAGCGGAGCGACGAACCCCTCCTAGGCTTTGACGCCCTGAGGCAGCGCGGCTCTGCGGCCGGGTCGGGTCAATAGCCGTGCCCCGCACGGCCTTCCTCGATCGCGACGGCACCATCAACCGCGACGTCGATTACTGCGGTTCACCCGACCGCCTGGAGCTGCTGCCCGGCGCCGCCGAGGCGATCCGCCGACTGGCGAACGCCGGGTTTCGATGCGTCGTCACGACCAATCAGAGCGGGATCGCGCGAGGTATGTTCAGCCAACGTGACCTCGCCCGTGTGCATGAGAGCCTGCACCGACAACTCGGCGGCGTCCCGCTTGCTTACCTGCACTGTCCCCACCACCCGGACGCCGAGGGCGGCGACCCTGGCTACCTCCGCAGCTGCTCGTGCCGCAAGCCGCTACCTGGGCTGCTGCACGAGGCGGCCACCCTCCTGGGCTCGCTCGGTGTCAGCCTCGACGACGCCGTGGTCATCGGTGACAGCGCGCGGGACCTGCTGATGGCTGATGGACTGCCCGTCCAGAAGATCCTGGTCCGGAGCGGCAAGCCGGTCGGCGCGCAGCGAGAACTGCTGCGAACAGCAGGCTGCGAACCGGACCACGAGTGCGCCGACCTCGCAGCAGCGGTCGACTGGCTGCTGCGTTAAGGCTCTCGCGAGGTCGGCGGTCGCCGCGCGGCCCGCAGCGCGACGTAGCACGTCACGCAGCTCACGCCAGACATGCAGGCGCCGAAGACCGTCCCGCCGAGCGATTCAAAGAAGAAGTGGCTGCCTCCTGCGATCGTGGCGCCGAGCGCGACGCCAGCGCAGCTCAGGTAGAAGCCGATCAACCCCGGAGACCAACGGGTGTGCTCTGCCTCGAGACGGTGGCGGTCGCTCATCAGAGCCAGAGGCTACCCAGCCCAGCGCATGGCGCCAGCGTCACGGCTTGCGCGCCGGCAACAGGTCCTGCCAGACGTGCGATCACCGCAGCTGCACGGGGGCGCCGAGCTCGGACGCGAGACGCGATTGGACACGGTCCGCGGCGCCCGCTGTCGGCGGCGTGGTCCCGCCGAGCTGAAGGGCGACCTCGTGACCGCCAGCGATCCCGACGAGTTGGACGGAGAGGACCCTGAGACCGTCGGGGAGCACGACGCCGACGGCGGCAGCCGCGCGCGGCTCAGGGCAAGTAACGAGACAGCCTCGCCCCGAACGTGTTGCAGAGCGAGAGCGGCAGCTTGGACCACAGCCGCCGCGGCAGGGCGAGCTTCGGGTTGCCAGGGTGGAACTCTGGCATCTTCGCCCCGTCACCGAGCAGTATGTAGTCGTAGTGCAGTGACTCGGGGGAGAAGCCCATGTTGAGCTTGAACTTCGCAGGGCCCGAGCCCGTGCGGCTGCGGCCGAAGTCGAAGCGCCGATAGCCGTTCTCTACCGCCCACTCCATGATCGCGCAGTAGATGTAGTTGTTCACGCCCGTGTGATTGAACGCGTCGAGCGCGCCGGAGTAGTACGCGTAGACGGTGTCCTTGAACGTGAACGACATCACCGCGGCGATCACCTGCCCGCCTGGCTCAACGGCGCGGTGGATGACCACCGCCTTACCGAACTCGTCTCGCAGCGCTTGGAACCAACGCTTCGGGAGGCTCGGTGAGCCCAGCCGCCGCTTGTTGCGCGCGAACAGGTCGAACAGCTCTTCGACCGTCCCATCTGCGGTGACCTGGATGCCGAACGACTCTCGCCGCTTGCCCGTCGCCGGCGCCTTCGGCTCCCGGGCAGCGCGGATCTCTGCGCGGCGCTTCTTCGGGATGCGCGCCATCACTTCGGCGGGGTCGTCAGGGAGATCGCAGCGATACGTGACGTAGAGGTCGGAGCGATCGAGGTCGCTGGAGCGCTCCTCGAGGTTCCGCAGCTCCACGAAGCCCACTCCCAGCTCCTTGCCGAGCCGGCGGGCGTGGGCGAGCAGCGCCTCGTGCGCGTCATCTTCGACAGCGAGCACGCCCCCATAGACCGAATACGGGACGCTGACGAGGTTGCGCCCGAGGAACGGGCTCTTCACCAGGAACATCGGCAGCACGCCGAGCCACTTTCGGCCCTGCTCGACCACGAGGTGGTGCGGCTGATGGCGGAACATCTCCTGCACCGCGCGGGACCACCCCGTCCGGTGAAAGAACGTCCCCTGTGGGTGGCGCGCGACGAACGCGTCCCATCGAGAGTCTTCGCCCGGGAGCAGCTCGCGCACCCGCACCGGGAGGTCTTCGTTGCGGGTGGCCACCGCCGTCGCCGCGGCAGGCGCGGGCGGGCGGCTAGGCTCCGGCGCCGCCTCCGACGAAGCGATGGCTCCCCGATCCTCTACGCGCGGCGACGGCGCTTCGGTCGCGTCGACCGGCTGCGGCCCGGGGCTGCTGCCGCCGTGCTCTTCGCCGATCTTGTAGTCCCGGAGGTTCGGCGCCTGCGTGAAGATGATGATCTCGCCGATCAGCCCGAACCCGATCAGCTGCACGCCGAAGGCCGCGAGGATCGAGCTCATGACGAACGCTGGCTTGTCTGCTAGCGACTCGTCGAGGAACAAGCGCCCGTAGAGATACCAAAGGGCGATCGGAGCGCCGATAGCGATCGCCGCGAAGCCCAAGTAGCCGAAGAAGCGCAGCGGCCGCTGGGTAAATCGCGTGATGAATGTGATCGCGAGGATGTCGAGCAGGCGGCGGAGGTAGACTCCGATGCCGTAGAAGCCCGAGCGCCCCTTCTCTTCACGGTGACGGACCCGCACCTCTACGACGCGGAAGCCCTGGCGCGCTGCCAACACGGGCAAGAAGCGATACAGCTCGCCGTAGACCGCAACCTCCTCAAGCACCTTGCGACGGAAACCGCGCGTGCCCGAGTTTAGGTCGTGGAACGGGGCCTTCATGATCACGCGAAGGACCCGATTGAAGAAGCGCGACTGCAGCTGGTTGAGCCAAGGGTCGACGCGCCGGTCTCGCCAGGTCGCGACGCAGTCGGCGCCCGCCTCGAGCGCCTTCACAACGTCGATGACGTCGTGCGGCTCGATCTGCAGATAAGGAGGCGCGTTGACGACGAGATCGCCGCTCGCCTTGGCCACGCCTGCCGAGAGCGCGATCGACTCACCGAGCCCGCCCCCCTCGAGAGCCACGACGTGCAGGTTCCAGCGCTCGGCAAGATCACGC
>JAYYEE010000163.1:0-2865 GCA_036160175.1 Planctomycetota bacterium | reverse complement strand
AGCCGCCGCGCTGCAGGGGGCGCGGAAGAGGCAGGGGTGGCGACGGCGAACGCGGGGGTGCCGTCGTCGCGCGTCGCGAGGAACGCGTCCTCGACCGTGCGGCGGATCGCGCCGTCAGGTCGGACCAGCTCGACGGCGCTGCGGACGCGATACAGCGCGCGATCCCCGATCATGACGGGGCCGGCGACGACGCTCGACGTGCGCTTGCGCGCTCGGCTCGCGTCGACTTGCTCCTGGAGACTGCGGCCGAGTACGGCGAGCGCGCCGGGGTGGTCCGCGTCGAAGCGCCCGAGGTAGCCGGCGACGTCTCCGCGCACGAATCGGTCGTCGAGCGCGCGCAGCAGCCCCTCGACGGGCGGCGCGGCGGCCTGCGCTCGGAGGGATGGCGCTCCCAAGAGCGCGCCGCCGACGATCGCGGCGGCGGCGAGGGCGCGGCCGGCGATCACCGCGGCTCCTCGGGTTGGCGGTAGAGCCACAGGCCGTCCACGGGGGCATCGAACAGCGCGTGTGGCTCTTCGTCGCGGGCGAGGTCCGCGAACACGGCGGCCATGGGCGTCGACGCGCCGCGATAGGCGGCGGCTTCGGGCGCTTGGTCGGCGAGGCGTGCCTCCAGGGGCGGCGGGCTACGGTCCACGAGCGCTGCCCAGAGCACGGCCGCCGCGCCCGCCGCGAGCAGGCCCCAGATCGGCGCGCGGCCGCTGGCGGGTGTGCCGCCCGCGGACCGGCGCGTCATGGGTGCGCGGTCTCCTCGCAGCGCGGTGAGCGTCCGGTCGATGAGCTGCGGAGACGGCTCGGGGGCTACGTAGCGCGCGAGGATCTCGGCCCAGCGCTGGCGCCGCGCTTGCTCGACGAGCAGGGCGGTGCGCGCAGCGAACGTCGCGCTGGGGCGCGGCGCGCCGAACTGCGCGAGGAGGTCGTCGGGCAGCGCGCGGCCCAACCGGTCCAGCTCGTGGTCAAGCTCCTGTTCTTCAGCGCGCGCGCGCAGCACGCGGTCCGCGAACGGCTCGTCGTCCGCGCCGTCGCGTCGCGGCAGCTCATCGGGGAGCGGCAAGTCGAGCCACTCGCGCTCCGACGGGAACCGCGCCAACGCTTCGCGGTCGTCCGCGTGTGGCTTGTCCCAGTCGCCGCCGCTCGGCGTCGCGTCGCCGACGACGCTCACGCGCCGCGCTCCAGGTAGGGCGCCAGCTGCTGGCGCAGCGAGTCCTTAGCGCGCGCCAGCCGGGACTTGACGGTGCCTTCGTGGACGCCCGTAGCCGCGGCGATCTCTCGGTAGTCGAGGCGCTCGTACTCGCGCAGCACGAACACCATGCGCTGGTCTTCGCTCAGCGTCGACAGCGCCTCGCTGATGCGGCGACCGAGCTCGCTCGTCTCGGCGTCGAGGTTCGCTTGCAGCGCGTGTCCCTCCACGCGGTCGTCGTCTTGGTGCTCATCCCCAGCGCCGGTCGTCGGCGGTCGCCGCTTCTTGACCACGTCGAAGCAGTGGCTGCGCACGAAGGTGTAGACCCACGTCGTGAAGGTCGCGCGGTTCGCGTCGTATTGCCGCAGCGCGCGGAAGACCTTGACGAAGATCTCTTGGGCGATGTCCTCGACGTCGCGGCGATACGCGGGGCCGAGGAACCGGTAGACGGTGGCGATCACCGGGCGCTGCAGGCCTTCGACGAGCGCCCTGCTGGCCGCGTCGTCGCCCTGCTGCGCGCGCAGGACCTGCTCTTTGGTGATCTCCGTCATCGTTGGGATGGGTTGGCCTGCACGGATCGAGCGACCGGCGCGGACGTCTCCGCAGTCTCCCGATTTTGGGCGGCGCGGACAACGTTCCGGCGCGGCGCGCTGGGGTCTTCGCCCAGATCGCGTAGGGTCACCGCTATGCCGTCCACGCTCCGTCGCGGTGTTTTGTTCGCTGCCTTCGTCGCGGCGGCGGCCTGCGCCGCGCCTAGCGGTGGGCGCCGCGAGGCGCCGCCCAACATCGTGCTGGTGTTCGTCGACGACATGGGCTGGGGCGACTTTTCGTGCTTCGGGAACGAAGACGCGTCGACCCCCAACGTCGACCGGCTCGCCGCTGAGGGGCTGCGGTTCGAGCAGTTCTACGTCAACTCGCCGATCTGCTCGCCGTCGCGCGTCGCGATCACGACCGGGCAGTATCCGCAGCGCTGGCGGATCTCATCCTACCTCGCGCACCGCAAGCAGAACGTCCGCCGCGGGATGGCGCAGTGGCTCGACCCGTCGGCCCCGACGCTGGCGCGGTCGCTGCAGCAGCGCGGCTACGCCACGGGCCACTTCGGCAAGTGGCACATGGGCGGCCAGCGCGACGTCGACGACGCGCCGCCGATCACGGCGTACGGCTTCGACGCGTCGCTGACGAACTTCGAGGGCATGGGCCCCAAGCTGCTGCCGCTGACGCTGGCGCCAGGGCAAGACCAGCCGAAGAAGATCTGGGCGGGCGCCGAGCGGCTCGGCGACGGCCACCGCTGGATGCTGCGCTCCGAGATCACCGGTGGCTTCGTCGACGCGGCGCTGTCGTTCGTCGACAACGCGGCGTCGCAGGGCAGGCCCTTTTACGTCAACCTCTGGCCCGACGACGTGCACAGCCCGTTCTGGCCGCCGGTGGAGCGGTGGGCTGAGGGGCGGCGGGGCCTCTACCTCTCGGTGCTAGAGTAGATGGACCGCCAGCTGGGCCGGTTGTTCGAGCGCATCGAGCAGGACCCGCGCCTGCGCGACAACACGCTCGTGTTGGTCTGCTCAGACAACGGCCCAGAGAAGGGCGCGGGGCGCGCGGGCCCGCTGCGCGGCTACAAGACCCAGCTCTTCGAGGGCGGCGTGCGCTCGTCGCTGGTGGTGTGGGGGCCCGGGCTCGTGCGCGGCGCGGGG
>JAYYEE010000162.1:0-6271 GCA_036160175.1 Planctomycetota bacterium | reverse complement strand
CAGAGCGAGCAGGGCCACGAGTTCATGGCGCAGCTCGAAAAGGCGACCGAGGGGGTCGATGAGAACGGCAACCCTAAGCAGCTGCCCGAGTTCTGGGTCAACATGATGCGTCAGTTCGTCCAGAAGGGGCTGCGCAACTGGAGCGACATCCGCTACGCCTCGCACGGCCTCCCGTCGGCGACGGTGCTGCGCGTCAACGACCTCGAGTGGGGCACGGAGGAGGCGTTCGGCTTCGTCAAGAAGGGGCTGTTCGTGCACGACCTCGAGCGCGCCATGCAAGAGGTCGCCGTCCGCGAGGCGCTCCGCCAAGAGCTGATCTCGAAGGGCGTCTACGTCTCCGACGAAGAGTTCACGCGCCGCTACGACGAATACCGCGAGCCCTATGACTCGACGCCGTTCACCGTGGAGGTCATCGCGACCCGCTTCAAGGGCTACCCGTGCCTCGAGGCGTTCCGCGCCCGGTGGCGCCTGATTACGTCTTACGCTGACCTGATCAAGGACGAGATCAACGACGAGAACCTGCAGGCGCACGCGGACAAGCGCGCCGCCTTCTTCGCCGACGGCCAGTGTGACATCAGCGTCATCCCGTTCCAGGGCCGCGATAAGCGCACGGGCGCGTGGACCCCGGGCGGCATGGAGGAGGCGCAGAAGCGCTGCGAGGCGGTCTTCGCCAAGCTGGAGAGCGGTGAGCTGACCTTCGACAAGGCGCTGGAGCAGCACACGGAGTTCTTCAGCAACGACGAGAAGCGCGGGCTGCTCGGCATGCTGCCGCTCAACCAGCTCCGCCAGCAGCTTCGCGAGAACGAGTTCACGCAGCTCCTGGACGGCTTCTCGATCGCCGAGCACCTGTTCTTCGACGCCGAGGTCGGCAAGACGATCGGCCCTGTGCAGGGCCCTGAGTCTTGGCTCATCTGCCGCGTCAACTCCCGGACGCCGCCCCGCCGAAAGGTCAGCGTCAAGGTCGAGCGCGAGCGCGAGCTGGTGCGTGAGGACTTCATCACCTACCGCTTCTTAGAGTGGGCGAACGGCATCATCGCGAAGGCGAAGTTCGAATAGCGACCGCCTGCGTCTAGGATGGGGACCGTGTCGGGGTCCCAGGACGATCGTCGTGACATCCAGGCTCTGCTGAGCCGGATCTGGGCCGCAGTCGTGCGCTATCGGCGCATGGTCGCGGCCATGGTGATTTTTGCGGTCTTGCAGACCGTCTTCACCAAGCTGCCCTTTGTGGTCATCAAGCCCTTGATGGCCGAGATGGGTAAGGAGCTAGGCGAGGAGCCAGCGGCGCCGGGCGCAGGCGGCGGCTTGGACGCCCAGCTCGAAGACGCGTTCAACGCCTGGTTCGCCGGCTTCGCCAGCGACCTGTGCGCGCTCTTCGGCCTGGGCTTCGAGAGCCAGGGCATGACCGTGGTGGTGGCCTGCGGGATCGTCGCGCTGATCTGCGGGGTGCTCGGCGCGGTCACCATCTACTTGGTCCAGACCATCTCGCGCTTCTTCGCCTACCGCGTCATCGCGGACTTGCGGGGTGAGCTCGCCCGGCACTTCTTGCACCTGCCGCTGCGCTTCTTCGGCAAGCGCCGCATGGGCGACATGATCAGCAAGGTCACCAACGACACGCAGGTGATGCAGCGGTCGTTTGAGATGGCCGCTGACAACGTCATCGTCGACCCGTTGATGATCCTCGGCAACGCGGTGGCGATCCTCTGGTTCGTCCCCGAGGCGATCTTCGTCCTGCTCGCGATGTTGCCGCTGATGGCCGTCCCGATGTACCGCCAGGGCAAGAAGGTCCAGCAGCGGAGCACCAAGAGCCTGCAAGCGATGGGCGAGACGACCGAGTCGCTCAGCCAGATCTTGACAGGGATCAGGACGGTCAAGGCGTTCCAGCTAGAGGGCGCGCACCTGCGCGAGTTTGAGTCGACCACGTCGCGGTTCCTTGACCGCACGCGGCGCGTGCTCCGCGCGAAGGCGCGCTCGATCGCGACGTCGTTCATCGGCTACCAAGCCGCCACCGCCGTGGTCCTCGTGCTGCTCGGGTATCTCGTCCTCGTCGAGGGCGCGATCGCGTTCGATGACGTCGCCGTGATCATCGCGCCGCTCGCGACCACCTATCAGCACGTCAAGCGGGTCACGCGCGCGTACAACGTGCTCCGCGAGTCTGCCGGCGCGCTGTCGGGCATCGAAGACATCCTCCGTACCGACGCCGACCCGGCGATGACTGGGGGCGACGCGCTCGCGGCGGTCGCCGGCGACGTCGAGCTTCGCGACGTCAAGTTCAGCTACGGTGACGACCCGGTGCTGCGCGGGGTCAGCGTGCGCGCGGAGGCAGGCCAGACGGTCGCCTTGGTCGGGAAGACCGGCTGCGGCAAGTCGACCACGCTGGATCTCCTGATGCGGTTCCACGACCCCGACAGCGGCGCGGTGCTCATCGACGGCCGCGACCTGCGCGAGCTGAGCCTCGCCGACTACCGGCGCCACACCGCCGTCGTCAGCCAAGACCCGTTCTTATTCAACACGACGCTGCGGGAGAACATCGCCTGCGGCCGTCCCGGCGCGAGCCAGGCGGACGTCGAGGCCGCGGCCGCGGCGGCGCGGATCCATGACTTCATCGCTGGGCTCCCAGACGGCTACGACACGGTCGCGGGCGAGCGCGGCACGAACCTCTCGGGCGGCCAAAAGCAACGCATCACGATCGCGCGAGCCATCTTGCGCAATCCTGCGATCTTGTTCCTCGACGAGGCGACTTCAGCGCTGGACACCGACAGCGAGGTCGCGGTGCAGCGCGCGCTCAAGGAGCTGATGCGCGGCCGCACCTCGTTCGTGATCGCGCACCGCCTGTCGACGATCGTCGACGCGGACAGGATCGTCGTCCTCGACGGCGGGCGGGTGCTGGAGTCTGGCACCCACAAAGAGCTATACGAGCGCGGCGGCGTCTACCGCGGGATGTTTGATAAACAGACCCGGGCAGGGGCGCGCTGATTCGGTACATTCTGCTCATGACCCGCATCGCCGCGCTCCTCGCGCTGATCCTCGTCGGAGCTTGTCACACTATGCCTAACTCCGGCCTCGCCCACGACGTCTACTTCGAGCTGCGCGACTCCTCGCCTGCGGCGCGCAAGCGCCTCATTGACAGCTGCTATGAGAAGCTGGCGCCGATCGCTGGGATCACGTTCTTCGCGGCAGGCGACCGCGACGCGGAGCTGACGCGCCCGGTCAACGACCAGGCGTTCCACGTCGCGTTGCACGTCTACTTTGTGGACCGCGCGGCGCACGACGCATACCAGGACGACCCTGCGCACCTCGCCTTCATCGAGGACAACCTGGCGAACTGGAAGTCCGTCCGCGTCTTCGACGCAGGCTTCGGCCGCTGAAGTTCGCGCGGCGGCGCGTTGCACCCGCGCGTCAGGCGCTCGGTATTAGCAGGGCCACCACCGTCGCGCGGCACGCCTCGCCGCGGCCGACGGCGTCGACCTTCTCGCCCGTCTTCCCCTTCACGTTGACGCGGTCGGCGTCCAGCTCGAACAAGGCGGCGATCCGAGCGCGCATGTCGCTGCGCCGCGGCTTGATCTTCGGCTGCTCTGTCTCGACGACGACGTCGAGCGAGCAGACGCGGAGGCCTCGTTGGGCGACGAGGCGCGCGGCCTCGCGGCAGAAGTCTGACGAGTCGCGGCCAGCGTGCGCCGGGTCGCGGTCGGAGAACAGCGTGCCGAGGTCGTCGAGCCCGGCTGCGCCGAGGACCGCGTCGCAAGCCGCGTGCAAGACCACGTCCCCGTCACTGTGACCCAGCGGGCCGACTGGGCTATCGAACGAGACCCCCCCGAGGACGCACGCGCGGCCGGGCGCCAGCCGGTGCAGGTCGATCCCGAGGCCGATACGTGGGAGCTCTTCCATCATGCGTCACGAAACGGGGTGGGGTCACGCTCGAGCAGCGCAGCGGCGAGCGGCAGATCGTCGGGGCGGGTGATCTTCAGGTTGCTCGACGTGCCGCTGACCAGGGCGACGTCTAGACCAGCGTGTTCGAGGAGCGAGACGTCGTCGGTCGCCTCAAAGCCGTCGGCCTGGGCGCGCGCGGCGGCTCGGAGGAACCAGTCTCGGCGCGCGATCTGCGGGGTCTGCGCGTACCAAACAGCGCTGCGGTCAATGGTCTCGACGACGCGTCCGTCGCGTCCGAGCTTGAGCGTGTCGGCTGCTGGGATCGCGAGCAGGGCGGCGCCGACGGCCTGCGCAGTGCGGAAGCACTCGCGCGCCTGCTCAACAGGGACGAGCGCCCGCGCGGCGTCATGCACGCAGACGAGGTCGACGTCGTCTGATGTCGCCTCGAGGCCGCGCTGCATCGACTCTTGGCGGGTGGCGCCGCCGTCGACGACCTTCGGCTCGACGCCGGCTGGCATCACCGTTTGCAGCCGGCCTAGGCACGCTGGCAGGAGCTCCGCGCGGTCACTCGGCTGGACCAGGAGGAGGACCTCACACATGGCGCCCTCGGGGACGGCTGCGAGCAGGCGGGCGGCGCTGTGTACTAGCAGCGCGTCGTCGCCGAGCTGGAGGAATGCCTTGGGGACATCCGCGCCGAGGCGGGTGCCGCGTCCTGCCGCGAGCAACAAGATAGCGACCTTCACGCCGCTCGACCTTACACTCCTGACTGTGGCGGTGGTGCGGATTCTCGGTATCGACCCGGGCACTCAGGTCGTGGGATACGGTTGCCTCGAGCTAGCAGCGGGTTCGCTGCTTGGCTCAGGCCGCGCCGCGTCCGCGCCGCTCGCGATGCGCGGGAGCAACGTTGTCCGTGCGTCGGCGGCCGGAGTAGGCGGCGCGCGGGTGGTCGCGACCGGGGTCTTTCGGCTCGGCAAGCGCGGGGAGGCGCTGCCTTCTCGCCTGCTGTCGCTCTCGGAGCAGTTCGCGGCCTTGCTCGCCGAGCTGCGTCCGACCGAGGTGGCCGTAGAGGAGGCGTTTTTCGGCAAGAGCGTCCAGTCGGCGTTGCGCATCGGCGAGGCGCGCGGCGTGGTGCTCGCCGAGGCGGCGCGCGCCGAGCTGACGATCCACCAATACGCGCCCGCTCGCATCAAGCGCTGCGTCACCGGCAACGGGTCCGCCCGTAAGGAATCGGTGGCGAAGATGTTAGAGCAGATAGTGGACGGCCTTTCAGCGCCTGCGGGCAAGCGTTTGCCGGCCGACGCGACGGACGCTGTGGCGGTCGCGTGGACGCGGCTGGAGGAGCTCCGTTCGCCCCTGGCCGCAGCGGCCGACCGGCCGCGTCGCGGCCGCGCGACCGGCGGCTGACCGCTGCCTATGCGTGGTTGCTTTTGGTCGTCCCGCGTCGTGATAATGACACGCCGGTCAGCGAGACATAGGCCTTGGGATACGAGGCGTCTCTGTTCTTCCGTGATATGGGATCGCGGAAACGGCCTCTTGGGGCCAAACGACGAGGCGTAGCGGGGTCGATGCTCGATTCGATTGGGAGCGTTGCATGATCCGAGGACCCGTCCTGCCGAAGGTGCGCGACAGCTTGTGGGCGCTCTTGGCGCCGCGCTTGGCCCAACTGGAGTCCGGCTTGACGCTGGTGCACGAGCCGCTGGAGTGCGGTGATGCGGCCCTAGGTGTCGTCGACGGCCTCGCTCGCGACGCGATCGGCGGTCCGGTCGCGGTGATGCTCGCGCTTGAAGGGGACACGCTGCTGCCGGCGCGGGCCCTCGCCGCCGACCGCTTCCTGCACCGCGTTGGAGCGGCGCTGGCGCAGGCCGTGCCAGAGGCCAACTTCGCTCATGGCGTCCCCGGCCGCGTGCTCGTCGTCGGGACCGAAGCCAGCGCCGGCCTCATCGATGAGGTCTGCGCGCTGCCGCTGCAGAGCTTGATGGCGTGCACCTTGGAACCATTCCGGGTGGACGGAGTGGAGCGCTTCGCTGTGCGCTGGGTTCACGGCGGCTCGGACGCGACGGACACGACGGAAGCGGCGGCGAGCCAAGGCGGCGCGGCGGGCTTCGTGGCGCCGGCTGGGCGGGAGGCGCTCTGGGAAGAGGTGCAACGGCTCAGCGCGCGGATCGACCCGGCGGTGGAGTTCTGCGGAGACCGCTTCTCCCGCAAGATCCTCTGGAACGGCTACCTGCTCGGTGAGCTTCGTACGACGGATGGCGCCCTGATCGCGCGAGCCGCGACCGGGCTCGTGCTCGGCATCCACGACGCGCGCGACGTGCGTCGCTTCGGGGACCAGATGCTGCGCGCCTTCGCCCGACACGCCAAGCTCACTTCGTCCGAGCAGCAGCGGGCCGGCGGTCGATCTGCG
>JAYYEE010000161.1:0-2785 GCA_036160175.1 Planctomycetota bacterium | reverse complement strand
TGTGGAGGTCGGACCCACCCCGCTGAACCATCAGGTTCAACAGCTCTTCCATCGACACCATGCTGCGCGCTCCTTGCTCGACTCGCCGACCCGGCTGCGTCGCCCCTACCTATCGGCGCGCGGGCGGGTCTTCATTGAGCGCTAGCGCTAGCTTTCGCAAACCCCTGAAGCGTAAGGGGCTGCGAGGGTGCGGGCGGCGAAGGCGCCATACCACGGGGCGCTGAGCGCCGCCGCCGCGGCGCGCGCGACGACACCTCAGGTCGCGCGCGGGCCTGCGCCCGGCCACGGAGCGGCAAACCGGTAATCCGAAGCCTGACGGCTCCGCAGCGACACGCAGCAGCGACCACCGCGCCGCTGCGGCGAAGGCGAAGTCCGCCCTTAGAGGGCGTCGCCGACGACGATCTCGACGCGACGGTTCGACGCCTTGTTGCTCCGATTGACGGGATCGATCGGGCCCCAACCCACGATCACGATCGAGTCAGACGGGACACCTTGCTTGATCAAGTAGCTGGCGACCGCGTCAGCGCGCTTGGCCGACAGGTCGCGGTTGCTGCTGTACTTGTTCTTGGTCTTCCGAATGGGGTCCGTGTCGGTGTGCCCTTCGACGAAGAACCGATGACCAGGGAACTTCGAGCGCAGCGCCTCCGCGACGTTCTTCAGGACGCTATGCGCCGAGCTCTTCAGCGCGATGCTGCCCGAATCAAACGTGACGCTGTTGTTCACGCCGATGCTGAGCCGGCCGCGGCTGTAGCGAACGTTAGCGTCGGTGCCGAGGTCCTCTTGGAGTTGATCGAGCAAGCTGTTGTCCGCCGAGTCGGCGCTAGCTTCGACCGGAACAGGCGTCGCTGACATCCGATTACGTAGCTCTTCGTTTTCTCCGCGGAGGCGGCTTACATCGCCGTTGAGCGCTTGGATCTGTTCGTCGCGATCGCGGAGCATGTCCTGATACCGCGCGGTGCAGCTCGTGCCCAAGGAGGCGGCGGCGAGTGAGAGGAGGAGGGAGACCTTACGGAGCTTCATGGTGTTTCTCTGTCAAAGACAGCGGGGTGCAAGTGTGGTTTCGAGGTGTCAGAGGCTGCGTCAGCGCCGTGCGCGCCGGAGCAGCAAGAGCATTGCGAGGAGGGCGCCGACCCCGACGGTCAGCACCAAGTAGATTGAGGTCGGGTTCTGGCGCTGCCATTCGGGCCACCGGACGAACAGTAGCTCGACCAGCTGCTCGCCCCAGAACAGCGCCGCGACGGCGCCCATCGCCAGATATGGGCCGAACGGGATGCGCGCCAGCAAGCCTCCGCGGAGCGTCAATGCCACGCCCACAAACGCGCCAAAGACGCACCCGAGGAACAAGGTCAACAGCGCGGCTTGCCAGCCCAAGAATGCCCCGATCATCGCCATGAGCTTGACGTCGCCGAAGCCCATGGCCTCCTTGCGGAAGACCGCCGAGCCGAGCGCTCGCACTCCCCACGTGACGCCACCCCCGACGACCAAGCCGGCCACGCTCGCCAACAACGAGCGCAGCGCTGCTGAGACCGCCGGGTCGGCGGAGAAGGTGCCCGCGACGCCTGGCCAGAGCCCGGCGGCCAGGCCGATCGCCATGCCAGGCTTGGTCAGCACGTCCGGGAGGAGCTGCGTGTCGAAGTCGATGAACGTCAACGCGATCAACATCGACACGAACACGCTGTGCAGACCCAATGCGGTGAGGGCCGCGACGTCGGGGGCGCCGTCCGGAGAGAAGACCGGGCCGAAGGGAGGCCAGTGCGCCAGCGCGAAGAACAGCGCTGCGGTCAGCGACTCCACCAACGGATACCGCGCCGAGATCTTCGCGCCGCAGCAGCGCGCCTTGCCTCGCAGCGCGATCCAGCCCAGCACTGGGAGGTTGTCGAACCACCGGATCTGCGCGCCACACGCCGGACAATACGAGCGACCTAGGACCGAGCGCTTGCGCGGGTCCTCCTGTTGCAGCCGCCAGATGACGACGTTGAGGAAGGAGCCGATGCACGCACCGAACACCGCCGCACTGGTTGCGAACGCCGCGCCCTCCATCGACAGACTTGGTATTGCCGCGCACGCGCGACCCCTCGTTGTATCGTTGCCATTGCGGGTTGCGGCCCCTACGACCGCCAGGACGCGCTGACCCACGCCTGTCTGACCGCCCGCTGGCTCAGCGCAGTATACGGTCCCGCCGAATGCGAGTCTAGCCTAGGTTCTGCTCTCTGGGAGGCCGGACGGTCAGCGCTGCTCGACGATCCAAAGCCGCTCTATGCTTGGGATCGGGCGATCGCTAGAGACGGTCGAACGGAGCCGGAGACGCACGAACGCGCCGGCGCCGGCCACGACCACGTCGCCGCTTCGCGCTGCCTGCCAACGACCTGGACGGCCCTGGCTCAGGTCGGGGACGGAGCCACGGATCGGGTCAGCAGGGGTCGCTTGCCATTCGACCTCGACTTCGCCAGCGACTCCGCCGACCTGGAGGACCCCGCCGTCGACGTACTCTGGGAGTCGTCGCCACGGCAGCATGCCGCTCACCACAAACGACGCGCCGGGCGCCACCCCGTAGGTGAAGGTCACCGGGTATACGCGTGCGGCACCTCGCACGCCGTAGATGCTCCCGCCGCCTCCCCTACGCCCCGACTCCAACGCCAGCATCGTGTTCAGCGGCAGCGCGCCCCCGAGCTTGAGGTCCGCGCCCGACGCCAGCAACAACGCCGACTGGCCAGGCGCTGGCGCGGCGCGGCGCAGGATCTCGCCGTCGATCTGGATCGAACCAGCCGCGACGATGCTGATCGGC
>JAYYEE010000160.1:0-6829 GCA_036160175.1 Planctomycetota bacterium | reverse complement strand
GGCGTTCTCTAGCAACATGCGGTCGAAGTCGCTCCGCAGCACCTGCCAGGTGTGGTGCAGGCGCGGGTCGGCGACCTCTGAGAAGTAACACGGCCGGCTCGGCCCGTCAGCGCCGTAGAACTGCACGCCGTGCTTCTGCGGAAACCGCAGCGCGTCCATCCGGTCGCGCACGCCGAGCTTATCAAGCGTCAGGTTGACCGCCGGGACCAGCGACTCCCCGACGTGGAAGCGGGGGAACGCCTGGCGCTCGAACAAACCGACCTTGTGGCCGGCCTGGGCGAGGAGGGTCGCGGCGGTCGCGCCGGCGGGTCCGCCGCCGACGACGACGACATCGAAGCTCTGCTGTGTCTGGGTCACGTGCTCGTGCTTCATGGTATCGCAGGGTTCGCGCAGGTGCTGGCCGAGGGATTCTGACAGTTGGGGATTTTCGGCCCGCGCGACCCCGCCCGCATGCGCCGGCGCGCTCGAACCGCTCAGCCGTTAGGATCTCTGCGGCCATGACCGGCGAATCCGACACCTCGGCGACGAAGACCGGCAACTACTTCGTCGCTAACTACCCGCCGTTTTCGACCTGGCGCGTGGACGACGCGCACCTCGCTCGTGAGCGGCTGGCGCAGCCGCCAGCGCCCGAGACCCCGTTCGGGCTCTACGTTCATATTCCGTTCTGCAGGAAGCGCTGCGACTTCTGCTACTTCCGCGTCTACACCGACAAGAACGCCGCGGCGATCTCCCGCTACCTCGACGCGGTCATCGAGGAGGCGCGCATGCAGGCCGCGCACGCCGCGGTCGCGGGCCGCAAGCCGGACTTCGTCTACTTCGGCGGCGGCACGCCGTCCTACCTCTCGGTCGACCAGCTGCGCTACCTCTTCGACGGCATCCAGCAGCACCTCCCGTGGGACGGCGCGCGCGAGGTCACCTTCGAGTGCGAGCCAGGCACCTTGCAGGAGTCCAAGGTCCACGCCCTCAAAGACATGGGCGTGACGAGGCTAAGCATCGGGGTCGAGAACTTCGACCCAGACATCCTCGCGCGCAACAACCGCGCGCACCGCGCCAAGGAGATCGACCGCGCCTACGGCTTCGCGCGGGACGCGGGCTTCCGACAGGTCAACATCGACCTGATCGCGGGCATGGTCGGCGAGACCGACGACAACTGGCGGCGCTGCGTCGAGCGCACGATCGAGATGGCGCCCGACAGCGTGACCATCTACCAGATGGAGATCCCCTTCAACACGACCGTCGCCAAGCGGATGAAGGACGGCGAGCAAGAGGTCGCGCCCGTCGCCGACTGGGCGACCAAACGCCGCTGGGTGCATGAGGCGTTCGAGGCGCTGGAGCAAGACGGCTACTACATCGGCAGCGCATACACGGCAGCGCGCGGCGACGACGCGACGTTCCTCTACCGCGACGGGCTCTGGCACGGCGCCGACTTGCTCGGCCTCGGGGTGGCGTCGTTCGGCCACGTCGGCGGCGTCCACTACCAGAACCTGCACGACTTCGACCCCTACATCGAGCGCGTCGAGAGCGGCGCTGCGCCGATCCACCGCGCGCTGCAGCTCACCGACGACCAGCGGCTGATCCGAGAGTTCATCCTGCAGCTCAAGCTCGGCCGGGTCGACACCCGCGCGTTCCACGACAAGTTCGGCGTCGACCCGCTGGAGCGCTTCGCGGCGCCGCTGCAGAAGCACGCCGAAGACGGTTACCTCGTGATCGACGGTCCGCGCGTCGAGCTCGCGCGCCACGGTCTGCTGCAGGTTGACCGGCTGCTGCACGACTTCTTCCCCGACGAGCACCGCAAGGTGCGCTACGCCTGAGCCATGGCGCACTCCTTCTCCATGACGCGCAGCGTCACCTTCGCCGAGACCGACATGGCCGGCATCCTGCACTTCTCTAACTACTTCCGTTACATGGAAGAGGCCGAGCACGCGTTCTTCCGCTCGCTCGGGTTCCGCGTACACGCGTGCGAGCGCAGCGGCGCCTGGGGCTGGGCGCGGCGCAACGCGTCTTGCGACTACCAGGCGCCCCTGCGGTACGAGGACGAGGTCGAGCTCCACCTGCTGGTGAAAGAGAAGCGCAGCAAGGCGCTCGTCTACCAGGTGCGTTTCCTGCTCGACGGCGCCGAGGTCGCTCGCGGCGAGGTGACCGCGGTCTGCGTCGCCAAGACCGAAGACGGACAGCTGCGCGCCGCCGAGATCCCGCCGGCCGTCGACGCCGCCGTCGAACCAGCTCCCGCTGACATGACTTTGTGACAACCCAGGTTGCGGCCGCGAGAGCGGGTCCGAACCCTGGGTCGCCCAGCTCCGACGGCTATACTCCTCGTCCCGAACGGGGCCTGCCGAAGCCCGTTCGCCCGAGCCGAGCCATGAGACGTCGCACTCCCACGCTGGTCGCCTGCGCAAGCGCAGCGCTCCTCCTCGCCCTCAGCACGACCGGATGCATCGGCGAGAAGCGCCCCCCCTACGTCGACGCCGTCGACGGCTGGCTGAGCTGGCGCGGCCCGGAACAGAACGGTCGCTCGCGCGAGACCGGCCTGCCTGCGGCAGCCGCGATCGACGCCACAGCGCCGACGTGGCGCTACGACTTGAGCGGGCGTGGCACGCCGGTCATCGCCGACGGGCGCGTCTACACCATGGGCTACGAGGGCGAGGGCAAGGACCTCGAAGAGGTCCTCGTCTGCCTCGACGAGCGCACCGGCCAACCCGTCTGGGAGAAGCGCTTCCAGCACTTCTTGACGGACATCATCTACTACCGGTTCGCGATTGGCAGCCCGACCGTCAACATGAGGAACGGCGACGTCTACTGCATCACGTCGGCGGGCCTGTTGTGCGCGTTCACGCGCGACGGCGAGCTGCGCTGGCAGCACGCGCTCGGCGCCGAGTACGGACGCTTGGTGTTCCCCAACGGTCGCACCGGCGCGGTCGCGCTGACCGACCAGGACGTCGTGCTGCACATGACGACGTCCGGATGGGGACCGCAGGGGCCCGCGCGCGGGCGCTTCTTCGCGTTCGACCAGGAGACCGGCGAGTGCACCTGGACCTCGACGCCCGGCGGGCCGCCCAAGGACATCTCGTACTCGATGCCGGTGTTCGAGGAGCGCGACGGGCGCCTGCTCGCCTACGCGGGGCTGTCCGGCGGGCACATGACCTGCGTCGACGCGCGCACGGGTGACGCGCTGTGGCGCTTCCCGATGTGCACGGGCGGCATGAGCTCAAGCGCGGTCATCTACAAGGACACGCTGATCGCGGTGCACGGCAAGGAGAACCTCGACTCCTCGACCGCCGGACGCATGGTCGCCATCAAACTCGGCGCGATGCCCGGCGAGGACCGCAAGCAGCTGGTGCTCGGCAAGGAGCACGAGGCCTGGCGCAACGAGCTGACGGCGTTCACGAGCTCGCCCGTGCTGGTCGGCGACCGCGTCTACGCGACGGTCGCGACCGGCGAGCTGGCCTGCGTCGACGCCGGGACCGGCCAGATCCTGTGGGAGCAGAAGCTCGCCCCCGACCAGATCCACGCCTCGCCCGCCTACGGCGACGGCCGCCTGTGGGTCCCGATGAACAACGGCTCGTTCTTCGTCATCGACGCCGACGATCAAGGCGCCGAGGTGCTCGCCGAAACACAGCTGGAGGGCAACTGCCTCGGCGCGCCTGCCATCTGCAACGGCCGCGTCTACGTGCACACGACCGAGACCCTCTACTGCTGGGCGGGCGACGGCGGCCCCGAAGAAGCCGCGCCCGAAGCGACGCCCACGCGGCTGTGGACGGAAGGGGGCGGCATGATCGGCGGCGCGGCGCCGTACACGATCGGCGTCGCCGAGCGGCTGCAGGTCGTGCCCGCCGACGTCCTCGTGCGCACAGGCGAGACCGTGCAGTTCAAAGCGCGGGCGCTCGACGGCAACGGCCACGGCGTGTCCGATCCGCGCACCGAGCAGGTGTCCTGGTCTGGCAAGCTGACCGACGGCATGTCGATCGACGCGAGCGGCCGCCTGACGGTCGCGGCGGACGCGACACCGACGGCGTTCGTGCTCAAGGCGAGCGCCGGCGGCCTCGTCGGCTCCGCCCGCGTGCGCGTCGTGCCAAGCGCGCCCTACACCGACGACCTCGAGGACGTCGAGCTCCGCCCCCACCCCAAGGAGGAGGGCGTGAATTTCGCGTTCCCGCGGCCGCACTGGATCAGCGCCAAGCTCAAGTGGGAAGTTCGTGAGCGCGACGGCAGCAAGGTGCTGGCCCGCACCCTCGACCGCCCGCTGTTCCAGCGCACCATCTCGATGATCGGCGCGCCGGACATGGCCGACTACACCATGCAAGTCGACGTGATGACAGACGGCAACCGCCGCACCATGTCGACGCCCGGCATGGTCAACCAGCGCTACCTGGTGCTGCTCAAGGGCAACCACCAGGCGCTCGAGATCACCTCCAATGAGGAGCTGATCAAGGAGCGCGTCAAGTTCCGCTGGAAGCCGAAGATCTGGTACACGCTGAAGAGCCGCGTCGACGTAAACGAAGACGGCAGCGGCGTAGTGCGCGCCAAGGCCTGGCAGCGCGACCAATCCGAACCCGACGGCTGGCTGCTCGAGGTCGAAGTGCCGCGCGTCAACCGCAGCGGCTCGCCTGTCCTCTACGGCTTCACGCCCCAGAGCCGCTTCCGCTGCTACATCGACAACATCGTGGTGACCCCCAATGACTGACCTAAACCTGCGCTGCCCGGCGGCCCTGCTCGCCGGCGCTCTCCTCTGCTCGCATGCCGCAGCCCAAGACTGGCCGATGTGGGGCAGGGACGCGACCCGCAACATGGTCGCTGGCGTAAAGGGCCTACCGCTCGAGATCGTGCCTGGTCAGTTCGCGGCTGACAGCGAAGACATCGACATCAAGACCAGCACCAACGTCAAGTGGATCGCGAAGCTCGGCTCGCAGAGCTACGGCAACCCGACCGTCGCCGACGGCCGGGTCTACGTGGGCACCAACAACGACGTGCCGCGCGACGACCGCTTCCAGGGCGACCGCAGCTGCGTCTACTGCCTCGATGAGCAGACCGGCGCGATGATCTGGCAGCTGAACATCCCCAAGCTCGGCACCGGCAAGGTCAGCGACTGGGAGTTCCTCGGCATCTGCAGCTCGCCCGCGATCGAGGGCGACCGCGTGTACCTCGTCACCAACCGGTGCGAGGTTATGTGCGTCGACGTCAACGGCTTCAAGGACGGCAACCAAGGCTTCCAGGACGAAGCGGCCTACTACGCCGACAACGGCAAGCCGCCGGTCAAGGTCAACGAGGAGACCGACGCCGACATCATCTGGAAGATGAACATGATCGACGAGTGCGGCGTGTTCCCGCACAACATCACCAGCTGCTCCGTGATGATCGTCGGCGACCAGATCTGGACGTCGACGTCCAACGGCGTCGACTACGGCCACGTCGAGACGCCCGCGCCGAACGCGCCATCGATGGTCGTCGTCGACAAGAAGACCGGCGCCCTGATCGGCGAGGAGGCCTCGGGCCTCAGCCAGAACATCTTCCACAGCAACTGGTCGTCGCCGGCGTACCTGAAGACCGACGAGGCGGAGCTGGTGATCTTCGGCGGCCCGGACGGCGTGCTCTACGCGTTCGACCCGAAGCCGACCGAGGACGAGGACGGCTTCCTGGTGCTCAACCAGGCCTGGAAGTTCGACTGCAACCCGAAGGGCTACCGCGTCAAAGAGGACGGCTCCCCGCGCAAGTACGCGACGGCCAAGGGCCCGAGCGAGGTGCTGGCGACGCCGGTCGTCTACAACGGCCGCGCCTACGCGCTCGTCGGTCAGGACCCCGAGCACGGCGAGGGCGTCGGCAACTTGGTCTGCGTCGACAGCGCCGGCAAGCAGGTGTGGAGCTACGACAAGATCCACCGCTCGATGTCGACCCTGTCGATCCACGACGGCCTGCTTTTCGCCGCCGACTACTCCGGCTACCTGCACTGCCTCGACGCCGACACCGGCGAAGAGCACTGGAAGTACGACACCAGCGCCCACATCTGGGGCTCGACGCTGGTCGCCGACGGCCGGGTCTATGTCGGCATCGAGGACGGCTTCATGGTCTCCGCGCCCGCGACCAAGACGCTGGACAAGAACGCGGTCAAGGAGATCGACTTCGGCGTGCCCATCTACAGCTCTCCCATCGCGGCGAACGGCGTGCTCTACGTCGCGACGCACACGCACCTATTCGCGATCGCGGAGACGAAGAAGTAGGCGCGACCATGAACCGAAAGCTCTCAAGCAGCGGCAAGCTCGCGTGGGCCCTGGTGGCCCTGCTGGCGGTCTTGCACTACGACTTCTGGAACTGGGACAACCGCAGCGTGGTGCTCGGCTTCTTGCCGACAGGCCTCTTGTTCCAAGCGCTGATCTCGGTCGGCGCCGCCGTGGCGTGGGCGCTCGTGGTGCGCTGCGCGTGGCCGACGCACGTCGAGGAGTGGGCCGAGAGGCCCGCTGAAGAAGAATGATCGCCGCCCTGCTGCAAGCCGCGCCCAAGAGCGCGACGCCGCTCTACGTGGTCGGGGTCTACCTGCTGCTGTTGCTCGCGTTCAGCATCCTCAACAGCCGCCGCGCGCGAGGCTCCGCCGGCGAGTACTTCGTCGCGAGCCGGTCGATCGGGCCGTTCTTGCTGTTGATGAGCGTGTTCGGCACGACCATGACCGCGTTCGCGCTGGTCGGCTCGACGGGCAAGGCCTTCGACAGCGGCATCGGGGTCTACGGCCTGATGGCGTCGGCGTCGGGGATCATCCACTCCCTGGTGTTCTTCTTGGTCGGCATCCGGCTGTGGGCGATCGGCAAGCGCTTCAACTACGTCACCCAGATCCAGTTCTTCC
>JAYYEE010000159.1:0-5275 GCA_036160175.1 Planctomycetota bacterium | reverse complement strand
TCGTGCGCTCGCTCGAAGACAACCCGATGTTCAACGCCGGCAAGGGCGCAGTCTTCAATGAAAAGGGCGAGCACGAGCTCGACGCGTCGATCATGGACGGCTCCACCATGCGCTGCGGCGCCGTGGCGGGTGTGCGCACGGTCCGCCACCCGATCACGCTTGCGCGCAAGGTCATGACCGAGACGCGGCACGTGCGGCTGGCTGGCGCCGGCGCGGAGAAGTTCGCCGACGTCGCGGGCGTGGAGCGGGTCGAGAACACCTTCTTTGACACCGACGGGCGCCGCCGCTCGCTGCAGCGCATGCTGCGAGAGCGCGCGCGCACCGGGTCGCTGGCGCCGACGGACCGCCGCTTCGACTACGGCACGGTGGGCTGCGTGGTGCTGGATCGCGCCGGGCGGCTCGCGGCGGCGACCAGCACGGGCGGCATGACGGGCAAGAAGTGGGGTCGCGTGGGAGACACGCCGATCTTGGGCGCCGGCAACTACGCCGACGACTACGCGGCGATCAGCTGCACGGGGACCGGCGAGGAGTTCATTCGTCACGGCGTCGCGCGCTCGGTGACGGCGCGGATGCAGCTGGGGAGGCAAACGCTCGCCGACGCCGCGGGCGCGGTCGTCCACGCCGTGCTGCAGCCCGGCGACGGCGGACTGATCGCGGTGGACCGCGAAGGCAACGTCGCGACGCCGTTCAACACGACCGGCATGTATCGAGCGTCCGCCAACTGGCGCGGCGTTCGCGAGGTCGCCATCTTCCATGAAGAGTAGGGACGCGCTGGCGCTGCGTGCGCGAGGTAGACTGGTTCAACGCTGGCGCGCGGGCATGTCGCCCAGCGCGCGGCAGGGGACACTGAGATGAACACAGACAGCGGCCTGCTCGATCGCCCGGCTCCGTCGCGGTTCTGCGGCGAGGCCGCCGTGTGCTTGCTAGCTGGGTGGTTGCTCTACTTGGGGTCGTGCGCGCTTGTCGCGCCGAGCATGGCGGTCGGGAGCGGGTTCGAGGTCGACTGGCAGATGATGGCGGGCGACCCCTTCGCGTTGGTCGGGCGCTTCCCGCACCGCGTCTTGGCGCCGTTCTTGGCATGGGCGCTCGGGTTCGGGGCGGAAGGCTACT
This sequence comes from Planctomycetota bacterium, assembly GCA_036160175.1. Taxonomy (GTDB): domain Bacteria; phylum Planctomycetota; class UBA1135; order UBA1135; family UBA2386. Next base: position 4,165 of record JAYYEE010000159.1, on the reverse strand, counting down.
TGCCCTTCACGCACGGATTGCACGCGCTGCTGATCGCGTCTGCGGCCTTCGTGGCGCTGCGAATGGGCGCTGGCTATTGCGGCGCGCTGCTCGTCGGCGCGGCGGTCGCGCTCACCGCGCCGACGCAGATGTACAAGCTCCACTGGAACGGCTACACGGACCCGATCTGCTACACGCTGTTCTTGTGGATGATCTTGGCGGCGCGGACGCCCTGGCTCTTTTGGACGCTGTTCCTCGTGAACTTGAGCAACCACGAGCTCGCCGGCTTCCTGTTGCCGTGGTTGTTCTTCTTGCGGCGCTGTGAGGACACGCGGTGGCGATCAGACCTCGTGTGGATTGGGGTCACGTGCGGCTGCTATTTGGCGTTCTATCTCTACATCAAGTCGCAGGCGCAGCAGCTCTTCAGCGCGGACTACTTCTTGTCGCACCCGCTCTTCCCGGGCGGCTCGTTCGCCGTCTGGAGCCTCGCTCTCGTCCACCTGGTGACGACGTTCGGCCCGGTCCTCGCGGTGCTCGCGTGGCACCAGCACGGGCGACCTGCACGCGGAGAGCGCTGGCACCTCTGGCTGGTGTCGCTCGGCGTCTTGGTGATCTTCTGCATCGCCTTCGACTGGGCGCGCCACAGCAACCTGCTGATGCTGCCGCTGGTGATCGCCGCGGCGCGGTTCGTGGGCGAGGGCCCGCGACACCAAGCGGTCTTTGCGGCGCTGCTCGCGCTGACGTGGGGGCTGTTCGAGCTCGTCCCGCCGTGGTCCTCGACGGCGTGGCCGACCAATCTGCTGGCTAACCCGATCCTGCTGACCGAGACGGGCTTGCTGGTCATCGGGCAGGGAGAATTTGAGATCGGCTTCGGGACGCTCGGGGACGCGGTCGGGCGCTGGTTGCCCAGGGTTTGGCCGGTGCTAGCGGCGGTCTTGGGGACGGGCGTCGGGATCTGGTTCGCAGGCTGGGGATTGACGCGGCTGCGTAATTCGGCGCGCGTAACGTTTTAGTTAGAAGAGGTCTACGTCGTGACGTTCGTGACTTTGTCGCGGACTGTTCGAGTATAAAGCGCGGATGATTCGTCAGCTTTCTATCCCCGTTGCGCTTGCCTGTGTCTCGACGCTCTCGGCGCAAGTCAGCATGACCCTCGTCGGCACCGTCGACGTCTCCTCCACTTCTAGCGCGAACAACCCGGAGTACATCGGCAGCAACCCGAGCGCGGTCGCTTGGAACGGCACTGATGTCTGGGTTGGTGGCTTCAACAGCTCGGGCTCGACCGGTGACGCGGCCGTCGTCAAGGTCAGCAACGCGCTGACCGCCCCCGCCTACGGGGCGCGCTTTGGCGTCCAGCCGACGACGATCAACCAGCGCGGCTACTCTGGCCTCGACGTCTCCGGCAACCTCGTGGTCGCCGCGTATGACAACGGCTCAGCTACGCCGGAGGGCATCACGGGTTGGGACCTCGCCGGCAACCAGCTCTGGGCCAAGTCCGCGCGCGGTAGCAGCGGCGTCGGCATCGACCCTGGCTTCGGCGGCCTCGACGCAGGCGTCGGCTGGACCACGTTCGGCTCAGGGCGGCGCTCGCTCCAGGACAGCGCGACCGGCGCCGACATCTACACGTCGTCAAACGGCATGATCATCAACGCCGGGAACGGCACGCTCTGGCGCGACATGGACTTTGACTCGCTCATCGGCGACATCTACATGCGCAAGAGCAACGAGGTGGTGCGGTGTCAGCGGGTCGGCGGCAACGCCGTCTTCAACTGTCAGGTCCTCTCGAACTCGCAGTTCGCGCCGTTCGTCAACATCCAGAACCTCGCGTACGTGCGCCAGGGCGGTGATGAAGTGATCTTCTGGAACGACCGCGCGACGACGCTCGGCGGCCAGCAGTTCGACCTCGTCGTCCAAGCCATGACCCCGCAGGGCCTCGCGCTGACGGTTGATTGGGGCGGCTTCACGCCGCCAGGGAGCTCGGGGGCCTACGACTTCAGCTATGACGAGGCGTCGCGGACGCTCGCGATCTGCGACTTCAACGCGCGCGCGGTTTACGTGTTCGCGGTGGCGGTCTTCCAGAGCTACGGCACGGGCTGCGCGGGCCTCGGCAACGTCACGCCGGCGCTGACGGCAGGCGGCGACACCCGCCCCGGCGGCGCGATCGCGCTGACGGCGTCGGGCGTCGCGCCGGCGTCCATCGGGCTGTTCGCGCTCGGCAGCAGCCCGACCGCGGTCCCGCTGCCGTTCCCGGGCAACTGCCCGCTGCACGTCGACCCGGTGCTCGGCACGTTCGGCCTCTTCCTCACGCCGCCCGGCCCGGTGGGGAGCGGCAGCGGCTCCTTCACGCTCCCGCTGCCTGCAGTCGCGACGGGCGCGAGCTTGGCGGCCCAGTGCGTCGTGCTTGAGAACGGCAGCCTGAACTCGGTCGTGACGAGCAACGGCGTCCAGGTCACCGTCCAGTAGCGTCAGGACACGAGGCCGCGGCGCGTGAGCACCGCGGCCGTGTCCAGCTCGCGCCCGCGGAACGCGCGGAACTGCTCCATCGGATCCTGCGTCAGCCCGCGTGAGAGCACGGCGTCGCGGAAGCGGCCGCCGTTCTCGCGCGTCATCCCGCCAGCCGCCGCGCACGCGGCGAAGCTGTCGGCCGCGAGCGCCTCGCTCCACAAGTAGGCGTAGTAGCCGGCGGAGTAGCCGCCCGGCCAGACGTGCGCGAAGTAGGTGCTCTTGTAGCGCGGCGGGACCAAGCGGACGGCGACGCCTGCGTCTTGCAGCGCCTGCTGCTCGAAGGCTGCGACGTCTTCGACCTCGGCGCCGGCGGGCTGTGAGTGCCACGCCAGATCGAGCCACGCCGCCGCGATGTACTCCAGCGAAGCGAAGCCCTGGCCGAAGGTGCGGGCGCGCTTGACCTTCTCGAGCAGCGCGTGCGGCATCGGCGCACCGGTCGCGTGGTGCTTCGCGCAGCGCGCCAACACCGCCGGGTCGAAGGCGAAGTCCTCGTGAAACTGGGACGGGAACTCGACGTAGTCCCGGGGGACGGAGGTGCCGGACAGCATCGGGTACCGCACCGCGCTGAACATGCCGTGCACGCCGTGGCCGAACTCGTGGAACATCGTCGTCACCTCGTCGAAGCTGAGCAGCGTCGGCCCCGCGCTCGGCTTCTTGATGTTCATGACGTTGATGACGACCGGCTTCTCACCGCGGAGGGTCGACTGATCGACGAAGCTGCTCATCCACGCGCCGCCGCGCTTGCTGGAGCGCGCGTAGTAGTCGGCGTAAAACAGGCCGACCGTGTCGCCCGACTCGTCGAACATCTCGAAGACGCGGACGTCCTCGTGGTAGACCGGGACGTCGCGGCGCTCGCGCATCGTCACGCCGTAGAGCTGTTCGGCCATGAAGAACACGCCGTCGACCAGCACGCGCTCGAACTCGAAGAACTGCTTCACCTCGCCCTCGTCGAGGTCGTAGCGCGCGCGCCGCAGCTGCTCTGCTGTCCATGCCCAGTCCCACGGCTCGAGCGCCGCGCCGGGGAGGTGCCGGTCTAGGTGTCGCTGGAGGTCGTCGGCCTCAGCAGCGACCTTGGCGACGACCGCGCCGGTCATGCTGCCCATCATCTCTCTGACGGCGCCCGGTGTCCCAGCGGTCTCGTCGGCGAGCACGTAGTGGCCGTGGGTCTCGTAGCCGAGCAGCGCGGCGTGCTCGGCGCGGAGCGCGGCGAGCTCTCTCGCGATCGCCTTGGTGTCGTGTTCGTTGTCGCGGTCGCAGCGGGCGACCGCGGCATTGAAGACGCGCCGGCGCGTGTCGCGGTCGTCGAGCGAGGACAAGATCCCCTGCGAGGTCGGCAGCTCAATCGTCAGCAGGTACTTGCTCTCGTGGCCGGCCGCGGCTGCTGCGTCGGCGGCCGCGGAGACGTCGCCGTCGCTGAGCCCTGCGAGCGCCGCGCGGTCTTCGACGACCACGGCGAGGGCCTGCGTCTCCTTGAGCAGGCACTCCTCGAAGCGTGTCGTCAGCGTCGAGCAGCGCTCGTTGATCTCGCGGACGCGGCGCTGGCGCGGCGCGTCGAGCAGCGCGCCGTGCCGGACGAACTTAAGGTGGTAGCGCTCGGTCAGTCGCCGCTCTTCTGGCGGCAGCGCGCCGCGCGCGTCGTAGACCTGCTGCACGCGCGCGAACAAGGCGTCGTCGAGCAAGATCG
>JAYYEE010000158.1:0-6077 GCA_036160175.1 Planctomycetota bacterium | reverse complement strand
GGCTCGGATCGAGCGCAAAGCCCTGCGAGTAGGCCGTCAGACCCGAGACGCTGACGTTCGGGATCGGGAACGAGTAGCTCGCCGAGCCGCCGAAGCCAGTCAGGACGCTGACCGTGCCGAAGGGCGACGGGATCAGGGAGTCGATGCCGAAGACGCCCGGGTTGATGCCAGCGGCCGGGTTGACCGGGTTAGCCGGAGCGAGCGCGAACACGACCAGGCCGACGTTCAAACCGCCGATCGAGGGCAGGTTGCTGACGGTCTGGGTGATCGAGCCGCCCGAGGCGAGCGTGCCGGTGGTGGCGAGGACCGGGTGGCCCTGAGCACCGCCAGCTTCGACGCCGTGGATCGGCTCCGTGACGCCAGCGCCGCGCTGCGTGGTCAGACCGTAGACGCTCGTGCGGCTCCAGCCGATCAGCCAGTTGTTGCCCGGCGCGAAGCCACCGCAGTACGGGGCCTGACGGAAGAAGCCGTCGTTGGGGCTGACCTCAGCGACCGTGAGCGCGTCGCCGGCCGGGGTCGGGTCCAAGAACGTGATCGGGTTGACGCCGTGGTTGCTGCTGCCCGAGCCGATGAAGGTCGTCGCGGAACGAACCCGGCTCTGGACCGGCATCGTCAGCGAGATCGTGTTGTTGGCGTGGTTCGTGCCTGCGACGGGGTTCGCCGCGAAGACGCCGTAGCCGAGCGCTTCGGTGTAGGCCGAGGACGAGTTGTTGTTGTAGTAGACACAGCCGCGGAACTCGTTGAGGTTGCCCGAGCTGTTCTGCGCCTGGTAGGCCGCGGACGGGTTGCCGAACGGGTTGTTGGCGTAGGTCTGCGTCGCGGGCGTGGTCATGCGGGTGAGCAGCTGCGGCACGAGCGAGCCAGCGCCACACACCGTCGTGTTGTTGTTGACCTCGCCGTCCGTGACCTTGTCGTTGATGACTTCCTTACCGGCGTCCATGAACGTGCAGTTCAGGAACTGAACGCGGGAGTTGTCGCGGAACTCGACCAGCTCGTCCGTCGGGTTCACACCCGCCGGGCGATCGCCGCCGATCACCGTGAAGTTGTGGAGCGCGATGGTCGTCACCGGCTGCCAGTCGCAGCGCTCAGCGCCGTCGATCTCCATCGCGTTGTCGCCGAAGCCAGAGCCTTGGCTGCCCTCGTTCGAGGCGCCCTGCACGATCAGGCCGAACTGGGCCTTGCCGCGCCACCCCTGGTCGAGGTCGAAGCTGTCGTCGCCGATGTTCCAGATCGAGACATACTTGAGGTTGACCGTGCCACCCCAGATCTCGATGCCGTCGTCGATGTTGTTGAGGATCTCGACGTGGTGGATGTCGGTGCCGCGACCGATGGCACCGAGCGAGAGGCCGTTCAGCTCCTTACCCGGGATCGACGCGATGCCGCCGTAGGAGAACGTGCAGTAGGCGATCGTGCCGCTGTTATCGTTGTCGTTGCCGCCGCCGTAGTCGTTCAGGCCGACGACCGCGGGGGTCAGGCCTTCCATGTCGGCGTAGTTGGTCGCAGACGGAGTCGAGGTGTTGCTGACGGTCTCATCTTCGGAGATGTAGCCCGAGCCCATCACCGTCAGGTTGCCCCACTCGTTGTTGGCGTTCTGGCGGTAAACGCCGGTGTCCTGGTTCGACGTGAAGACGATCGGCGCGTCCGCAGTGCCGAGCGCGTTGATCTGCGCGCCGCGCGTGATCGCGAGCGTGCTGTTGAGGTTGCTCTCGAAGCGGACGCCAGGCCCGATGTTGAGCGTCGCGCCGGGGAGGATGTAGATGTCTCCCGAGAGGACGTGCGGGTTGTTGGCGGCGTCCAGGGTGATGGACGTGTTGAAAGGCGCCGAATAGTTGACGCCGTTGGCGCCGGTGATGCTCTGCGCCGAAGCGACGGCAGCGAGGCTGAGCGTCACGGCCAAGGTGTGAATGCGGTTCATGGTGGGAATCGTCAAATCTTGGGTTTCTTTGCGGTCAGCGCCGGAAAGGAGGCGCCTTCTGAACGCGTTGAAAAGTAGGAATCCATGTTCAGGAATGATGAAGCCCGCATGACCCTTCCAAAAAGCTCTCCTGACGGTCCAGCGAATGGGTCGAGGCCTCTGCGACCGGGCACAGCCGCTGCTCCTACGCGGACACGACGCCAAACCAAGACCAATCGGGCGCGCAGGCGGCCCCATGGCCTCTATTTATCGGGCTCCACCATAGTTGCGCGCGGAGCTCCACCCCACCTCTCATCCAGGCGCGCCCCCCCCCAGGCCTGAGCCATGTCGCGCGGCGCCTTCTCAAAATGCACGAGAAGCCCAAGCTGCTTCACGCGCCCTTCACGTCCTTTTTGCAATGCGCGCTACTTTCACAGTCGTTTCAGTCCTGTAGGCAAAGACCCACACCGAGCAGCCGTGGCAAAGATCAAGATTCTGGTCGTTGAAGACGAGCCCGACATCCTTGAGGTGATTCACTACAACCTCCAGCGGGAGGGTCACAAGGTGATCCGGTGCCGCAATGGAGAAGAGGCCCTGAGTCAGATCCAGACCGAGAATCCGGACCTCATCATCCTCGACCTGATGCTCCCCGGCATGGACGGCGTCGAGGTGTGTCGGGCGGTGAAGTCCAACCCGGTCACGCAGGCCATCCCGATCATCATGATCACGGCGAAGAGCGAGGAGAGCGACATCGTGCTCGGGCTCGGGATCGGAGCTGATGATTACATCACCAAGCCGTTCAGCCCGCGTGAGCTGATCGCGCGGGTCAAGGTCGTCATCCGTCGGGCGACCGCGGTCGACGGCGTCGATGCCAAGGAGCGCGTAGAGAGAGGCCCGATTGTTGTCGACCTTGGCCGATACGAGGCGCGCGCCGATGGCCAGGCCCTCAACTTGACGCCGACCGAGATGCGCCTCCTACACTTCCTGGCTTCTCATCCGGGTCGTGTGTTCCCGCGTGCGCACCTTCTCAGCCGCGTTATCGGAGAAGACGCGGTGGTCACGGACCGCAACATCGACGTTCACGTGCGCTCCCTACGCCAAAAGATGGGAGAGCACTCGATCGCCATCGAGACGGTCCGGGGCGTCGGATACCGATTCGCAGACTCGATGTCGAGAGGGCCGGAGTAGCCCCGCACGGCGTCGCTGAAGCGACCGCGCGGCAGCTTGTCGAACAGGGCCGTCGACCGCGAGGGCCCACCGTTGGCCCCGCACGGGCTCTAGGTCGAGCAGCGGATCGAGCGAGACCGGCGGGCCGCTCCCTGCCGCGCCCGGATAGTCGGCGTCGACGGACTACTCCGTCGCGATCGGGACCGTCTGCATCGACCAGAACTTCCCGTTCTCATTCTCGACCAAGATGCGGGCGAACCGCGCGGTGGCCGGGACCTCTACCTGGATGCACGCATCTCCGTTGGGGAGGTCTGGGATCGGAATCGCATGATCCCAACGGTCGGCGAGCGTGAGGCAGTCCCTAGCGCCGGCGTAAAGGCGCACGCTCGTGGGCTCCCCCACGCCGCTTGTTTGGCAGGTGACGTGCACGACCCCGTCCCTTCGGACGGCGGACTGGATCGTGATCGTGGTCGGCCAAGTGAACAGCGCCGCGAGCTTGGCGGGCTTCATCCATTCGAGCGTGCTCGCGTCGTCGCGCGCTGCGAGCGTCTGCGCGGGGCTCTCTTCGAACTGCTCCATGCCGCCCATCCAAAGCCGGAACCGACCGTCGTCGGTGACGCCGCGGCCTTGGTTGCCAACCGGCGTCTTGTCGCGGCCGCTGATGCGATCGAGCGTGTGCGGAGCGCGCTGTTCGTCGAGCAGGAAGCCGCGGTAGCGCATCTCGCGGACGATGTGTCCCGTGCGCTGCCGGTGTGGAGGGCCAGGCACCTCAACGAAGCTCCCGGGGAGGAGCATCCGGTCGGCGTTCGCGCGCTTGCGCCGCTGGCCCTGCTTCGGGGCTGTGTATTTGCGGCCTGCGCAGAACAGCTTCCAGGTCAGCGAGGTCTCGTCGAACAGGTAGCCGGAGTAGGTGTCGTAGGGGTCGCCGCGCTCCATGCGCAGCGCCAACACGCAGCGCTGGCCGCGCCACTCTTCGAACGGGTTCCAGCCGCGCGGCTTCACGCCCGTCCCCTCGTGGCCAAAGCCGTCGAAGCGCGCGCTCGGATGGCCGACAGCCAGCAGGTGCGAGAGCTGCTCGAGCGGCGGTTCCTCTTTGCCGCGTCCGAAGGACCACATCGAGAAGTTCATGCCGGTCGGGATGCCCTCCTTGGTCCACGAGGGGCCGAAGTAGCCGAACGGCGTGGTCATGGGCGAGTAGAACCCGGCGTCACCTGGAGCGGCGTCCATCTCCATGATCCAAACGCGCGCGCCCGCGGCGAGCGTGGAGGAGCGGAACTTCGCGTGCGCAGCAGCGGGGCGCCAGCGCGTTCGTAGCAGCGAAGCGCCGTCCATGGCAGCGCCGCTCAGCGCGAGCCCGCGAACGCTCGCCGCCGACTTAGCCGTGCTCATGAGGCGGATGCGGTGCACGCCGGCGCGGGCAAAGCGAAGCGAGGCCGTCTTCGCCCCCAACAGCACGCGCTGCTGCTCGACCCGCAGCTCGAGCTTCGCTCTTGGGCGTCCGTCTTTGCTGGGCTGCAACGCGACCTTGCACACGCCCGCGGTTGCTACGTTCACATACCACGACACCTGGTTGCCAGCCTGGATGCCGGTGATCCGGTCAAAGCTCTTGCCGCCGTTGAGCCGGTCGCCTTCGGCGACGGCTGGCCCCTGACCTTTGCACTGCAGGCCCGCCCCGTCGAAGAAGCACGAGTTGGCGTCGAGGATCAACGCCCCGCGCGTCGCCGCTTGCCCGAGGAACCGCTGCCCGTCGACCGTGACCGCCTCGACCTGTGCTGCGGCTGACCCTGCGAGCGTGCAGGTCAACATGGCGGCGATGGGGAGGCGAGTCAGCATGGAGAGGCCGTGTGATGGCTTGGGCTTCAGGGCGACGGCTGATGCTAGAGGATCAGCCGCATCGTGCCGAGGCGCAGATGAGACCTGACCCTGAACGCGCCCCGCCCAACTCCATCAGGACAAGCCGACCCCGGGCGCGGCCCCGCCATCGCTACAGACGAATCCACCCACGCCAAGTTGATCGACTTCTTCAACGAGCGCGGAGACGAGCCGTCCGGCTCAGAGCCGCTTGGTCGGCGACGGCCAGTCGATCATCGGATCGAGCTTCTCGCCCTGCAGCAGCTTGAGCGGCGCCTTGCAGTAGATCTTCGCGTCGTGGAAGGGGTCCGTCAGGATCTTGGTCATCCAGACGATGCCGTGTCGGAAATCCACGTTCACGCAGAGCCAGGTGGTGCGGATCAGAATCGCGGCGGCGCCGGTGATCATCCACAGCCACGCGACGCGGTGACTGTACTCATAGACCACGGTGATCGGGTCAGCGAAGTAGGGCTGCGCGTAGATCCCGAACATCGTCGGCGAGAGCCAAGGCACGATCGTCGTGGCCGCCCACGCGCTCATCAGCACGTACTTCCGCACGAGGTTGTAGCCCACCTTGATGTCCTCCTTGTGCTGGAAAGACACGTCGTTGACGTCGTCGTAGGTCTTCGGCTCGAAGAAGAAGTGACCGGACTGGCGCGTCACCATCGACACCCCCCAGCCGAGCGCCGCGGCGGTCACCACCCAACCGCAGGCCAAGAACGCATACGCGGCGATGAAGCTGAGCGCGCTGACGAAGTGCAGCGACTGGTTGATGCGGCTGTGATGATAGAAGCGGTGGTCGTCCCATCGCTGCGTCTGCAGCGCTTCGTAGAAGCTGACGGGACGGTCGCTGTGGATCTCGGCGTTGCTCATGTTTTCGGTTGGTCTGTGTCGTCCGGACGGTGCATCAAGGCTTCGCCGACGCGCACCACGGAGCCTTCGGTCAAGTGGTCGCAGAGCGAATACCCCTCGCTCGCGAAGACGATCAGGGTGGAGCCGTGCTGGAAGTAGCCGAGCTCGTCGCCCTTCTCGAAGGTCGCTTCGCACGCGATCCGGTTCGGGCCGCGGTAGCGCAGGTCCAGCGACGGCCCCAGGCAGTGGAGCTTGATGCTTGCGACCAGGATCGCGGCGACCGCGACGACCGCGACGTGCTGACCCGCTTCTG
>JAYYEE010000157.1:0-6169 GCA_036160175.1 Planctomycetota bacterium | reverse complement strand
GTCCTCGGGAGAGAGGGCCTGTATGCGCACGGCGTGCTGCAGGGCGCGGTCGTGGAGCTGCCCGTGTCCTTGGTAGTAAGACTCGGACCAGGCGGCGACGACGTCCTCGTCGCCCGCCGCGCCTGGCGCGCTTCCGTTGATCGGCGTCCTTTGGAGCCAGCCGTAGACCGCCTCTTTCAGCGTCGGCTGGTCGGAGAGCCGCGCGGTGACGCGGGCGTGGGCCGATGACGGAGTGCCGTCGTCGTTTTTTAGGGCGTCGAGGTAGCTGCCCTCCTTAACAAAGGGGCGCCGCGCGGCGTCGTCGCGGCCCATCAAGATCTCGATCTCGCGCATCTGGGCCGACTGGAACCCCGACGCCGGGTTGAGCTTGTCCCGGAACGTCAGGTAGTCCTGGGTCCGCATCGTCTCCATCAGGCGGAAGTGCTGCGCCGCGAGCTCGAAGCAGATGGTGACGCGCTTCAGGTTCTGCGCGGCGCCCGCGAGCGCGTCCTCTGGGACGAGCTCTTGCGCGAAGAGATCGCGCGCCGCGGTGAGCTCGCGCAGGACGAGCTTGAACCAGAGCTCGTCGATCTGATGGATCACGATGAAGCGAACCTCATCGTTGCTGAGGTCTTCCTCGCTCGCGTCGACGCCGCGCTGCAGCCCGAGCAGCTCCTCGACCCGCACGTAGTCCCAGTAGCTGGCCTTCTTTGGCATCCGGAAACCGTAGCCGCGAGCGCGGCGTTGGCCAGCCAGCGGTCGCATTGCGGCCCTCAGCGGGCCGCGATCGCCCGGTCAGCGGCCCTGGAGGTCGAAGTTGACGGTCACCTCGTCCTGTCCCGGCTGGATCACGAGCTGTCGCTCGGTCGCCTTCATGTCCATCAGCGCCTCGAAGGGGTTCTCTGCGGAGTGGCGCGCGGCCGTGATCTTGTAGGTCCCGGGTGGGACGCGCCGGAGCATCCCGAAGTAGCCGTTGCCGTCGCTCAGCGTGTGGGCGCTGAAGAGCCTCTGCTGGGTCGCCTTGCGCTGCGCGGGCGTCATCTTGCCGCCGGGTTGGATCGCCCCGATCTCGCCCGGCTCAGGCTGCGGCATCGAGATCACGACCTTGATCTGCCCAGCCGGGGCGCCGTTGATCGTGGTCATCCCGACGACCCGCGTGCCGAGCTGCAGCTCGATCACGCCGACGTCGATGACTTGGCCCTCTTGGGTCAGCTTGATGTCCACAGCCGAGCCCTCGCAGAACTTGGGGTGCGACACGCGCACCATGTAGTCCGCGAACGCGAGCTTCGAGATGCGGAAGCGGCCGTCCTCACCAGTGCGGACCTGCCGGGTCGTGTGCTTCTCGGGGATCATCGTCTTGAGGATCTCGAAGAGCCCGGTCCCTGCCGCGAGGCCCTGGTTCATGTCCGAGCTGACGGTGGCGCCGGCGACGGGGGCGCCATATGCGTCAACGACAGCGCCCGTGATGGTGGCGCCCTCGGTGAGCTCGACGACGACCTCGACCACGTCTTGGTTGCCCTTCACGACTTGGAACATCGGGGAGAGCGACTTGGCGTGGTTCTGCTCCATGATCTGGAAGCGGAAGTCGCCGGTCGGCATGTTGCGGATCACGGCCCAGTCGCCGTCATAGTCGCGTGGGGACACGTTGCGGTCGGCGAACTCCATCACGTTGCCGATGGCGTCTGGGTTCTGTGGGAACGCCCGCTTGAGGGAGAGGCGGTAGCTCTTCACCGGTCGTCGCTGACGGGAGAGCACCTTCAGTCGCACGCTGGCGCGGGGCTCCATGACCACCGTGAGGTCCTCGCCGGTGACCGCGACCTTGATCTCGTTGTCCGCGTAGTTGCTCGCCGACGTCGTCAAGCGATAGGGGCCTTGGCGCAGGGACGGGAAGGTGAATTCGCCGTCTTCGTCGGTCAAGACGGTCTCGTTCTGCGGCGTCTTGACGCTCAGGCCGAAGGCGAGCACCTTCGCGCTCGGGATCCGCTTGCCGTTCGGGTCGACGACGACCCCGGTGATGCGGTTGCCGGCCGCGATCTTGAGCGTGAAGTTGTTGAGCGCGGTGCTCGAGATCTGTTGGTTGAGCTCAGTTGCGCTGGCGTAGCCTTCCGCTTCTGCGGTCAGGTTGATGGTCCCGGTGCTCGGTGCGCTCGTGAAGCGGAAGAACCCGGCTTGGTCGGTCAGGACCGAGACGCCGCGCTCGCGCCCTGGCGTCGCGACCATCATGTGCGAACGGGCGCTCGGGGTGAGGAACACCGTCGCCTCGGAGACCGGCAGGTTGGTGCCCGCCTCGACGACCCGGCCCTGGACCGTGAGCCCGACCTCGAGCTTGAGGTCCCCGATATCAATCCAGTCCTCAGCGCTGACGGTGATCGGCGATCGTGACAGCTCCGGGTGGGCGTCGCTCAGGATGCGGAGGTCGACCTTCTGGCCGGCCTTGCGGACGCCGAGCGCGAACGACCCGTCTGCTGCTGTCGCGGCGGTCGCGAGCGGCGGAGAGACCTTGCCCGACTTGTTCTTGAGGAACACGTCGATGGGGTTGTTCATCGCGTTTTCTAAGAGCATGACCTGCACGCCGACGGCCTGCTCGCCGCTCGGCAGCAGGATGCGACCCTTAACGCCCTGCGGCGCGTCGGAGTGCGCGTTGCCGCCGTCGGTGACGTTCTCGCGCTGGACCTCTTGGCGCTGGGGCGCGACGGCGACCTTCGGAGCGTCGTCCTCGGTCTGGCTCGTGTTGACGTCCAGGGCGTCTTGCGCGCTGCTCTGTGGCGTCGGCGGCGGCGCGATCGGAGCCTGATCGCAAGCGACCAGGAGCAGGAGTGGGAGAGCGAGCTTGGCGACGGAGGTCACGGCAGGATAGGCGAGGTTCATTTGGCGGGCAGCGCGAGGTCTCGTTCGACGGTGCGTTGACCTTCTGGGATGAGCAACGTCGTGGTCGACTTCTGGAACTGCAACATCTGGCGGAAGATCTCTGCGTCTGGCGCGCCGCTCCCGAGAGCTGCGGCGCGAAGCACGTAGCTGCCCGGAGGGATTCGACGATCGAACCGGTAGCAACCTTCCCCGTCCGTTACGGTTTCTAGACGTATCGACCGTTCCAGGGGCGTAGCCGGAGTCGTGGTCAAGACGATCTGGATCGGCGGGGTGGCGCCGTTGGCGACCGTCGCCGTGCCGCGCACGAGCGCGCCAGTGCGCATCTGGATATCCGGTAACTGTTGTCCATACGGATGGTTACATTCGATGCCAAGGACCTTTTCGCGACAGGTGTCGGGGTGGTCGACGCGTAGCGCGTAGGCGCCGAGCGCGAGCCCCTCGATGGCGAATCGGCCGTCGGGGCCGGTGTTCACGGAGCGGCGGGTGACCCGGTGTGGGGCGGCGCGCTGGAGCGCTCGGAAGCCCGCATGCGCCTGGATCTCGCTCGGAGCGATAGTCGTAACCACAGCCTCAGAAAGGGGTTGTCCCTCGGCATCGAGGACGCGCCCGCGCAGCGTCGCGCCTCTCGTGACTATGACCTCGACGCGCTGCACGGAGGTGGCGCCGGGGCCGGGCGTGGAGAATCGAAGCGGTCGGCTCAGGGTCTTGGCCCACCCTTCGGGGACGACTTCGCACACGAACGTCCCGGCGGGGAGGCCGTCGACCTGCGCCGCGTCGGTCGCGCCGTCGAGGCGCACCCGCTGTTCTGGGACGCTCGGGAGCGGGCCGATGTCGCCAGCCGCGAGCGCGTCGGCGTCGAGCTCGCCAACGGGGGCCGCGGGGTAGAAGCGCCGGATCGCGAGGCGGTAGCGGCGCAGCACCTCGCCGGCCGGCGTCTTCGCGGTGACGTAGATCCGGTTGCTAGGCCAGAGCGTCAGCGCGAGCGGCTCGCCGACGCGGACGTCGCGGCGTTCGAGGCGCGCGCAGCCGGGCGCGGTCGCGACGACGCGCAGCGGGCCGGTCGGCAGGCCCGAGAGGGCGAACGCGCCGCGCGCGTCGGTGTAGCCGCGGACCTCGCGCCCGCCGGGCTGCTGCGGCCAGGCCGAGACAGCGGCCTCAGCGACAGGCGCGCCGTCGGGCGTGGTCACCAGGCCAGCGAGGGTGGCGCCGGCAGGGAGCGCGAAGTCGGCGACGACCGCGGCCCCTGGCGTTAGCACGACGTCTCGTCTGACGACCCTCGCGAAGCCAGGCGCGACCGCTGAGACTTGGACGATGCCGTGTGTCGGCGCGTGTTCGATCACGTATTGCCCGTCGGAGTCGGCGCCCGCGGTCAGGGCGCCAGGCGTTACATCGGCGCCTGCGTCACCAAAAGCGCCGCTGGCGACGACGGTCACGACCGCGTTGGGCGCGGCGAGCGCCGGCGCGCCGGCTACGGTGACGCGGCCGCGCAGCGTCGCGCCCGGGCCCAAGATCAGCGCGCCGACGTCATACCAAGCGCCGGCCAGCAGCCGAACGCCCGGGAGGCGGAGCGTGGCGTGGCGGTCGGAGCGCACCAAGACGTCGTAGCTGGCGTCGCTTGAGGTGGCGAGACCGACGGCGAACGCGCCCGAGGCGTCGCTGGTCGCCGCGGCGACGGGTGTGCGCAGGTGCCGTCGCCGCGCAGGCCACACGAACTTCGCGGGGTCGTGGTCCGGCGACGCATGCAGCTGAACGCTGGCGCCGGTGACGGGCGACCCCGAGGCGTCGACCAAGCGCCCGGAGATGCCTTGCTCATGCGGGGCCTGCTGCCGCATCACGGCGCGCGCCGCGGGCCGCTCTGGCCGCGCGATCGAGGCGCTGGCGGGCGCTGGCGTTCGAGGCTCCGGCGGCGCGCCCGCCGACGCTGCTGCGGCCGCTGGCGGACGGGGCGGTCGCGGAGCATCCGTAGACCAGAGCAGCGCTGCGACCGCTGCGGCCGCCGCCGCAGCGCACGCGGTGAGCGCGCGCCGAGCGCGGCGGCTCGCAGGCGCGTGCGCAGAATGTCGATCGTCGGACGTCACAGTAGCTCGGTGTAGTTGTACGACGGGCGCGCAGAGCTAACACCCAGCGCGGGCTGGTTTCTTCTTCGCGAGCGCGTGAGCGGCTATGTTCGGAGGTCGCGGATGCTGCGCTCTCCACGGTTCTTGCGGGTCGCTGCCATCACGGTCGCGGCGCTCGCGGCGGTCGCCGGGCTGGCGCTGTGGTGGACGTTCACGCCCGACCTGACCAACCGCCTGCGGGACGACGCGTTTTACGAGTATCTGTGGGCAGTGGACGTCGCGGCCGGCGGTCAAGGCGAGGTCAGCGCCGGGGTGTCGACCTCCGGTGTGCAGTGGCTCTGGACCTTCGCGCTGACGGCCATCGCGTGGCTCTTCGGCGCCAGCGCGGTCGCCGTGGCGCCCTTCCTCGGCGGGCTGCTGCACCTCGCCGCGGCGTGCGTCTGGTGGCGTCTGCCACGGGACCGCGCGACTGGCGCGGTGCTGGGGCTGTGTTGGTTGGGGCACCCGCTGTTGCTGCGCGAAGCGCAGAACGGGCAGGAGACCGCGCTCGCTGCCCTATGTGCGTGCGGGCTCTACGCGCTGCGGTCCTCGCGCGAGCGCGCGTTCGCGCCGATCTGTGTGCTCGCGACCCTCGCGCGCGTCGACCTTTTTGCCCTCGTCGTGTTGCTCTCGGTTGCGCGGCACCGGCGGGCGCTGTGGCGCGCGCTGCCCGCGCCGGCGCTGTCGATCGCCGCGGCGTCGGCCCTCAACCTGCACTATGGCGGCGGGCTCTTGCAGGACTCGGCGATGCCGATGACGTGGTTGTGGCACGAGAACCTGGAGGCGGCGCGGGGGTTTTGGTCGAGCCAGTGGTGGTTCACGCGGCCAGTCTTGCTCGGCGGCCCCTACGCGACCGTGTCGATGTTCGGCTTCGGGCTGCTCGCGTATTTGCTGGTGCGGCCGTGGTGGCCAGCGCGTGCCCGGTGGCTGCCTGCGGTCGCGGTCGCGGCCGCGGCGGCGCTCGGCGCCAGGGACCTTTGGGCTGGGGCGATCTGCGCGGCCCTGTTGGCGCTGCGCCCCGCCCGTCGTCGTCGGCCGATGCCGTGGGCGCTGCTCGCCGTCGCGCTCGGGCTGTCGGCCATCGTCGCCTTGCACTGGGCGGTGCGGTGGTACCCGCGCGACTACTACCTCGCGCCCCTGTTCGTGGCGGCGTGCGCGGCGCTGCACCGCTGCGGACGCTGGCGCGCGGCGCTGCTGGCGTTCCCGTTGCTGCAGGCCGCGGACCT
>JAYYEE010000156.1:0-6170 GCA_036160175.1 Planctomycetota bacterium | reverse complement strand
CGTTGCCATTGCGGGTTGCGGCCCCTACGACCGCCAGGACGCGCTGACCCACGCCTGTCTGACCGCCCGCTGGCTCGGGGCAGTATACGGTCCCGCCGAATGCGATTCTAGCCTAGGTTCTGCTCTCCACGAGGCCCGGCGATCAACGCTGCTCGACGATCCACAGCCGGTCCATGCGCGGGATCGGACCATCGCTGGAGACCGTCGACCGGAGACGAAGACGCACGAACGCGCCGGCGCCGGCAACGACCAAGTCGCCGCTTCGCGCCGCCTGCCAACGACCTGGACGGCCCTGGCTGAGATCCGGGACCGAGCCGCGGATCGGGTCAGCAGGGGTCGCCTGCCACTCGATCTCTACTTCGCCGGCGACTCCTTCAGCCTGGAGGACCCCGCCGTCGACATACTCGGGGAGTCGGCGCCACGGCAGGAGGCCGCGGACCTCAAACGACGCGCCGGGCGCCACCCCGTAGGTGAAGGTCACAGGATACACGCGGGCGGCACCTCGCACGCCGTAGATGCTGCCGCCGCCTCCTCTACGCCCAGACTCCACCGCCAGCATCGTGTTCAGCGGCAGCGCGCTCCCGAGCTTGAGGTCGGCGCCCGACGCCAGCAACAACGCGGACTGACCAGGCGCTGGCGCGGCGCCGCGCAGGATCTCGCCGTCGATCCAGATCGAGCCAGCCGCGACGACGCTGATCGGCGCCGCGTCGACCAGGTCTGTTACAGGCTGCAGCCCAAATGCACCGTCGGGCAGAGCCATCGTCTGCCCCACCAGCGCGAGCGTGCCTGAGATGCGCACTCCACGCGTCGCCTGCACGCGCACCGGACCTGCGCGCGCGTCGACCGTGACGGTCACGCCTTCGGGGATGTCGATCGCCGCGAACGAGAAGACCGAGTCCGAGCAGACCTGCTGCACGCCGTCGCCACGATCAAACGGCACGCCGACCCGCAGCGTGACGTCACGCTGCGGCCGAAGATCCCCGAGCGCGCCGGTGCCGGCCTCGACCCGCACGCGCGGCTGGATGCGCTCACCTCGGACCTCGAAGCCTGGCCCTTCCCCGGCCGCGTCGGTGTAGCCGTCGTCGCCGTCTGGCCACACGCACACGGGCACGCTCGCCCCGGCCACCACGCTCCAGATCACGGGCGCTTGGAGCAGCGGCGCGTTGCCCCCGTAGTCCGTCAGCGGTCCGCCAGGACGGACCGATACGCTCAGCCAGTCGCCGTCTTGCAGCGCTCCGACGGCCTTGTCGCCGTCGCGAGGAAGGGGCCCGAGGTCGAGCTCCACGGTCGAGCCGGGGAAGTCGTCGATCGGGGAGTGCAGCACGCGGGCGGTCCTCGGCACGATCTCCGCGGCGCTCCCGAGCAGCTGCACGCGGAATGCGTCCACCGTCACCGTGCTAGGAAGCACGGGCAGCGTGAAGTGCACCTGCAGGCGCGGCGCATCCGATGCCACGGGCAACGGGACCTCCGGACGCCGCATCAAGAACGGCAGATCGCTCGCGGCAGGCCGGAGGATCGAAGGCAACCCCGGGGCGGCGAACCCACGCTCCGCGACGTAGACGTCATACGTCACCGCCGCGTCGAGCAGCTGCCCGGCGCTCGAGCGGATCGAGTCCGGACGCGGCTGCCCCGCTAACTGCAGGCGATAGCGACCGCCGGGGCGGAACGAGCCGTCCTCCAAGCTCGGGGACAGCGGCGGCGCGGGGACGAAGGAGACCCAGTTGCTGCCGGTCTCCAGCCTGCCGGGGACTGCGTGTCCGAGCTCGTCGAGCAGCGTCACCGAGTCCGGCGTGATGGACAGGCCGCGCAGCTCGTCGGAGAAGTAGACCGTGATCGCGTCGTTGAGGAGGACGGGCGCAGCGGGGTCCCCCAACGCCGGCGACGTCCGCAGCACGACGAGCGGCGCCGGCTCACGCGCCTGCTGCCAACACCCGCCCAAGCCCCACGCCAGCGTTGCGAACAGCGCCGCCAGAGTTTTCGGTCGAGAGCATTGCATGGTGGCCTGCGTCATCATCGCAGAAGCGCCCCCGCGGACCAGAGGCTGACGACGAAACGCGGGCGCACGTCGATTGCTCCATAAATGCCAACGGGCCGCCCTAGTGGACGGCCCGCGGCTGATCTTGTCGCCCGCTGGAAGGCCAGCAGGCATGTGGAGGCTGCGTTACTGGCCCGGCGTCAGGCGGTAGACGACGCTCATGCTGCGCAGCGACGGCGACACCGCGGGCGTCACGTCGACGTTGTTCGTCATCACCAACCGCAAGTTCAAGAAGCGCGGGAACAGCCCCGACGCGGGGTCGCGGATCTGGCTGACCGCATCCTCGGTCACATACGGCGTCAGCCCGTCGGCAGCGATGCGCGGCGTCTGGCCGGTGAAGCGGTAGTTCGGGGACGCGTAGCGATACGCCTCGCAGGCGTAGTTGACGTTGAGCAGGTTGCCCCGCGCCAAGCTGTCGTCGGCGCCGGCGCCAAACTGCGGGTTGTAGAGTGTCTCGCTGTTCTCGAAGGTCTCGCAGCCTCGCAGCTCGACGTAGACCCCGGTGCCAGCCGGCTGACGGGTCTGCGGCGGATCGAGCTGCACCAGCACGTCCGACATGCGCAGGTTCGGGTTGACCGAGGCCCAGTCGGGGTAGCCGTTCGTCGGCACCGGCTGCTGGTTCGGGTCGACGAGCTCGGCGCGCTGCGGCTGCAGCGTGTCGAAGAAGCCGAACGTCACCGTGGAGACGCGGCGCACGAAGTCGGCCCGCGCCCAGTAGAGCATCCCGTCACCCGGCGGCGCCTGGAAGAGGCCGGTCGTCGCGTCGCCGAGCGCCGGGTCCTTGACGATGTTGACCGCGTTGGCTTGGAGCACGTTGGCCGGATCCACCAGGATCTCGCCGCCCGTGATCAGGTCAAAGCCGCCCGACGCGTGCACGCGAAGGCGTGGCCACGGCGGGTAGCCGCCGGGGCAGCCGCTCGGGAACGTGTCATAGTAGCCGCCGATCGAGTTGCCGACGCTCGGCGGGCCGAGCATGGCGACCTGGAAGCCGTTCGTCGCCGACGCGATGCCGTTCGCCGGATCCTCCGGGAACATCTTCATGTCAACGAGCAGCGGCAGCGCGATCGGGTCGTGGTCTCGCTGGTTGAGGCCGTCGAAGTCTTCCGGGTCCATGACCCAGGTCCCCGAACCGAACTGCTGGAATTCAGCGTCCGGCACGCTGGTGATCCAAGGCGAGTCGATGTTCGCCGTCACGTCGTCACCCGGCGCTTGACCGTTCGGGTTCTGCGCCCCGCCGAGACCAATGACGTTGCCGCTGCTGTCGACCGTGATCAGGCGAGAGTCGCGCCAGGTGTAGCTGGTGTCAAAGCGCGGGAACGGCACGGAGGCCACGCCGAACGCGTCACGGCTCACCTCGTTCGGGTTGATCGTGTAGATGCGGTCCTCGAAGACCGGGACCATCTCCGTGCCGTCGAGCACGTTGTCCGAGAAGACGTTCGACAGGCCCGAGTTCATCGAGCGCCCGTCGAGGATGCAGACGAAGGCCGGCGGATCGCCGTCATCCAGCACGCCGAACCAGTTCTCATCCGCGCGCTTACGGGCGTGGCCCAGCGACATCGTGAAGCGGTCGAACTCGTCGTAGAGCACCGTCTCGTCGTTGAAGGGGCTCCAGTAGAGCTGCTCGATGTCGAGGCCGAAGTCCGAGGGCTGCGTGTAACCCAGGGAGAAGTCATCCTCGATGTAGCGCATCTGCATCCGCGAGCCCTGCGGCTTCATCGGCTCAATCACGCGTCCTGAGGGCTGCGGGAGCGTGCCCGCGTACTCGTAGACCTGCGGCACGGCGTTGGCGGGCACTTCGTCGCTCATGCGCGGCTCCCAGTAGAGCAGGCCCGGGTGCGGCGCGCCCTGGGTGTCCGTCGGGACGCAGCCAAAGCCAGGCGTGGGCAACACCAGCGTGTTCTCCGTTGCCTCAGAGCCGCCGTAGGCGAGGTTCTCAAGGCCAGCGATCGAGCTGTTTGTCCAGATGCCCGACGGGTTGTTGCCGCCGTCCGGCTCGCCCGAGTCCCAGCACTCGCCGCGGTTGATGCGGCTCACCTCGGCGAGGTTGTTGTTGTTCGCCGAGCGCTGGAAGCGCACGCCGGACGCGCCGGTCAGGCGGCCGTTCTCGATGCGGTACTGACCGAAGATGTCGACGGACCCAGGCAGGGAGCCGTCTTCGTCCTCAGCGTTGAACATGTAGCTGTGCCAACCGATGAGGTTCGAGTTGGCTGACGGGTCGAGTTGGAAGTCGACCGACCATGCTTGCTGCGGGTTGCCGATGTCGTCGAAGATCTCGAGGGTGTTCCCGGCGAGGTCGGTGATACCGCCCGCGTCGAGCAGGATGTGCGCGCTGTAGACCTCGGCGGTTCCGGCGGCGTGAGCGAAGCCGAGCTGCGGCTGCAGCCGCAGCACCGTGCCGTCGCCCGAGAGGTCCGTGAGGCGTGCCGGGACCACGTGCAGGGTCGCCTGCTTGGGATCCGTCATCTGCTCGGCGAACGACTGAGCTGGGTTGTCCGGTTTCGTGAGCAGCAGGTTGCCGGTCACGTCGACCTGGTCGAGGTCCATCGGCTTGTTGAACTCGAATGCGACAGACGCGTTCGGATCGATGTCGACGCCGGCGAGCCCGGGCGCTGGCTCAATCCTGACGAACAGGTTGCGCCACGCGACGTCCGAGAGCGCGCCCCCGCCGATGGAGTAAGGGACCTCCTCGACGTAGACCGCGCGGAGCGTGCAGTCCTCACCGCCGGCGCTGGAGCTCGCCACGAACGAGACGCGGTTGCCCTCGGAGTCGCGCCCAGGCGACACCGTGGCGACGCGGAGCTGAACGACCGGGACGGTCTCGCCTTGCCCCGAGTCGCCGGCCGGCGCGTTCGGCGCCTTGCCGACGCTCGCGCTGCCGGCCGCTGCGTCGATCGAGAGGTTCTCGAGCACCTCGGCGCGGATCGTGACCGTCTCGAACAGCCCCGAAGACGTTTGGACGATGACGTCCTGGGTGATCAGGTCACCGGCGCTCAGCGGGCGCTGCGCGGGCACCGAGAGCGGTCCGAGCGGCAGCCCCTGCCCGTCGACCGGCCCGTCTACGAACGGGTAGCGGGCGCGAATCGGCACCAAGTTGAGGCGCTTGTCGACCGTCAGGATGTTGTTGACCGGGTCGATGCTCAAGATGCCCATGCCGAGCGAGCCGATCAGCTTGGGAGCTTCGGGCTCAAGCAGTCGACCAGCGGGGCCGTCCAGCAGGTTGCCCGAGCGGAAGTCACGGATCACCGCGTTGCGGCCGGCGCTGTCGACCCCGTTCAGCTCGTTGACGCCATCGCGGTCGACGTAGAACGACGACAGCACCTGGCCGCGATCTGGAATGGCGACGCGGATGTTGGCGGTCACGTTATCCGACGACGTAGGCATGCCAGCCGACGTGATCCCGCCGCCGGCCTCGCCGCCGAGGATGGTCGTGTCGAGCACCAGCGAGTCCTCGCCCACCACCATGCGATAAGGCAGGATGCGGAAGGCGTCGACGGGCTGCACGAAGTTTGGGTCACCCTGGAACTCCAGCAGCTGTACCGCCGCTGGGTTCGCGTCGAAGAACTCAGACGTCGCGCCGATCGAGCCCGTGAAGTTGAGCTTGATCGCGGCGTTGCGCGGAACGATCGGGATCGGCCGCGTCTGCGTGTTCTGGCCGCGGTAGGAGTCCGGCAGGGAGATCAGGCCCGTCTGCGCGTCCGCGAAGGCGTCGGTGAAGTTCTGCGACTCCGGCCCCGGGCGGTCGTCCCACAGCACCACCAGCTGCTCGTGGCCGACGCCCTTGTCGAACGGGAGGAACTCGTAGTTGGCCGAGACGACCTCATTGCCGGCGGCGTCGAAGATCGATTGCGTCTCGATGCCCGGGTTGACGACGACGTCGCGCGCGATGAGCTCGAGCTCGCGGTTCGAGCGCAGCCGGCGATCGCCGATGGCCGGGTCGATCCGACGGAACGAGTAAATGTCGACCAGTCGACCGATCTCGACCGACTGCAGTGCCGGGTTGCCACCTTGCTCACCGACGGTGTCCGAAGTCCTGCCGTCACAAGCCACGAGGGCCGTGAGGGCGAGCGCCAGGGGCCATGCGCGGAACCGGTTGTTAGCTTGCATCATGTCTGTGCCTTCGTTGTGGAGCCGGCTT
>JAYYEE010000155.1:0-4014 GCA_036160175.1 Planctomycetota bacterium | reverse complement strand
CCGCCAGGGTGCGTCACGACGAGTCGAAGGTCCGTCATCGCGCGAGATGCTAGCGCTCGTCCCGGCTGCGCCGCAGGCCCGAGCGGCAACTTTCGCGCGCTGCCGCCACCTGCCTGCGCCGTGCGCTCTACGAGCTTTCTGCTTCGGCGTCATCCGCGCCGCGATCCCCGACGAACCGGCTCACGATTTTCCATTCCCGCAGTGTTGGCCACCCGTTCGCGGGCGTATCCGAGCCCGCGCGCGCCACCGCGAACCCACCGAGATGATCCGAATCCCCGCCGCTATGGCGATCAGCCTGCTGGTCGGCCCCCTGTCGATTTGCAGCGCGCAGAGCGCGCTCGAGGTCGCACAGCGCGGCGTCGACGCCTGTCTGAGCACCTCTACTGCCAAGCAGAAGACGCACCTGAAGGCCGCGCGCGCCGCCGCTGCGGCGGCCGAGGGCCCGCTGTTTGCGGCCCTGCGGCAGGCGGTCGCCGACGTCGTCGACGGCAAGCGCGTGGCGAGCAAGAGCAAGCTCGGCAAGACCAAGAAGGCCAAGCGAACGGCCCCGCCCGCGGACGTCGCCTGGCGCTTCCCGGCCGCGGCGACCTACCGCTACGGCTTCGCGCGGATCGAGCCGACGCTGCACACCGGCGGCCGCAACGAGAAGCTGGAGAAGCTGCGCCGCGCGCCCGTGGAGCTGATGCTGCTCGGCACGCTGCCGGACGCCGACCTGGTCGTCGCGGACGTCCAGGCCAGCATGGATCACGACCGCTCTGCGGATGCCTACATGCGCTTCTTGGAGCTGTGGCGAAACGGCGACGAGAGCTTCTACGAGGCCCTCGACCGCACCGCCGGCACCCAGGACAGCGTGTTCTTCTACGACGCCATGCTCGGGGACTACGTCAGCGAGTTCGGCCGCGGCAAGACCAAGGCCGCGAAGCAGATCAAGAAGAGCCTCGACGCCGCGCACGACGCGCTGCACGACTCCTTCCTGCGCTACCGTCAATACCGCGCGTTCCGCGAGGCCGTCGCGCTGTCGATGGTGTTGCCGCCAGACGTCCCGCTCCCGTCCAACCTCCGCCGCTATGAAGAGAAGGGGCAGGGGCAGTATTCCCTGCGACAGCAGGTAACGATGGTGCTGGCGATCCACGATTGGGACCCGCGCCGCGTCGCAGCGCGTATCCAAGAGACCGCGCAGCCGCTCCCGGACCCGCTTTGGTCGGCCAGCTACGACCCCTACCCGGCGTGGGACAAGGTCTTCAAGGGCGCCATGCCCGAGATGATCGCCGCCAGCGGAGACACCACGAAGTTCCTGCGAGCGGCAGAGGAGCAGTGGCTGCAACAGGCCAACGCGCTGCGGCTGGCGGCGCGCGCCGCGCTCGATCTGCCTGGCTCAAGCGGCTGAGGCGTCGCGCCAGCGCTCAGCTGCGCGGCGTGAAGGAGTCCTGCGCGCAGAGGTAGCCGTAGCGCTCGGTGAACGCGTCAGGCGTCATGTTGGCGACCGCGGCGATCGCGGCGAGCCGGTCCTCGCTCGCGAAGTCCGCGGGCTCGAGCCGGATTTGGTATTCGCGGGCGACGCGGTAAGCCTCCGACGCCGGGTTGACCGTGCGGACCCGCGGCCTCCCCGTCGCCGGGTCGTTGAAGGTGCCGAAGCGCAAGGGCACGAGCTCCCCGCGCTGGATCGTCACCATGGCGCCGACCTCATCCCCCCGCTCGCCGCGGAGGAGTCCGCGCAGGTAGTCGATCGCGCCGTAGCCGAGGTCGCGGGTGTATTCGATGTCGAACGGGATCGGCGGCGCGCTGCGCAGCTCGTAGCCGATGTTCTTCGCGACGATGGTCACCTTGTGCCCGTTGTCTGCGAGGCGCTTGCGCACCATGTCGGTCAACAGGCGGTGTAGGTGGACCTCAGAGAGCCGGACGTGGCCGTGGTCATCGCGCTCGCCGTGCGGCATCGCCCGGTCGAGGTCTTCTGGCGGGAACCGCAGGCTCAACCCTTCGGCCAGCACCGCCACGCCGAACGGACGACCGTGCGCGATGCGTTTGTAGACCGACGTCTCGAGAATATCGACGACGTGATCAAGGCGGATGGGCTGATCGGCAGGGAAGTCCTCGGGGATCACCGTCAGCGTCGCGCCCGCCGACTTGCCGATGCCCTGCGCGAGGTGCCCCGCCTGGCGCCCCATCGCGACGACGAAGAACCAGCGCCGCGTCGTCAGCGCGTCCGTCATCAGGTTCGAGATCTGCTCGGCGCCGACGTGGCGCGCCGTCTGGTAGCCAAACGTCGGCACGTCGCCTGGCAGCGGCAGGTCGTTGTCGATCGTCTTCGGGACGTGGGCGACGCGCAGCCCGCCGGCCGCCGCCTCAGCGACCACCGCCGCAGAGTAGCCCGTGTCGTCCCCGCCGATCGTCAACAGCGCGTCGAGCTCCAGCTCGCGCAGCGCCTGCACGGTCGCCTCGAGCTTGTCAGGCTGCTTGGTGGGGTTCGCCCGCGAGGTGAACAAGACGGAGCCTCCTTGCAGGTGGATCCGGCTGACGTCGTCCAACGACAGCGGCTGCGCGTGGCCCGTCTCTCCCTCCATCAGGCGCGAAAAGCCGTCGGGGATGCCGACGACCTCCCAGCCCGAGTTCAGCGCTTCGATCGTCGCCGCGCAGATGACCGAGTTCATGCCGGGGGCGGGGCCGCCGCCGCAGAGGATGCCGAGCTTGACGCTGTCTGCCATAGGCGCTCCTGATTAACCTGAACGACGACGCGGCTCAACGAAGACGAGCGGTTCTAACTGCCCCCAAATGCCCGACGCAGAAAGCAAGTCGAAGCTCCGCCGCCAGATCGGTCTGCTCGGCGCGGCGTTCTTGGTCATCAACGGCCTGATCGGCTCAGGCATCTTCGCGATGCCGGCTAAGGTCGCAGTCCACGCCGGCGCGCTGAGCCCGTGGCTGTTCTTGGTCGTCGGGGTCATGTTCTTGGCCATCGTGCTCTCCTTCGCCGAGCTCGCGAGCTACTACGGACGCACCGGCGGCCCCGTCGTCTACACCACAGACGCCTACGGCCGGTTCGCCGGGTTCAGCACCGGCTGGGCGATCTACCTCAGCCGAGTCACCTCGTTCGCGGCCAACGCGCGCCTGCTCGCAGAGTACGCCGGCGAGCTACACCCCTCGCTCGCACCTGCGTCCGCGCAGCAGGCGGTGTTCGTCGCCGTGACGTCAGCCCTCGTATGGTCGAACTACCGCGGGACCAAGCAGGGCGTGCTGGCGCTCGCCATCCTGACGGTCCTCAAGCTGGCGCCCATGCTGCTGCTGATCGCGCTCGGCTTGCAGGAGGTCACCGGGAGCACGCTGATCCCGCCGGGGCCGTTCTCGGTGACCGAGCTCGGCGGCACGGCGCTGTTGATCGCCTACGCCTACCTCGGCTTTGAGAGCGTGAGCTTCACCGCCGGCGAGACGGAGGAGCCCAAGCGCAAGATCCCCCGCGCGCTGCTAAGCACGTTCCTCTGCACGGCGGCTCTCTACTTCTTGATCGTGCTGGTTTTCGTCAGCGTCGTCCCTGCCGAGCGGTTCCAGGGCGCCAAGCTGGTCGACGTCGGCGAGCTCTTGGCCGGCCGCGCCGGCGGCGTCGTGATCGCGCTGAGCGCGCTGTTCTCGATCAGCGGCAACCTCGCCGGGATCATGCTCACCACGCCGCGGCTCTTGTTCTCGATGGCCCAAGAGCACGTCCTGCCTTCCTGGTTCGCGCGGGTCCACCCCGAGCGCGCCACGCCGCACGTGTGCATCTTGTTCACGGGCGCGCTGGCGCTCACGCTGGGGCTCGTCGAGGGCTTCTTGGTCTTGGCTGCGGCCAGCACGGTCGTGCGGCTGCTCGGCTACATGATGTGCATCGCCGCGCTGCCGCGGATCCGCCGGCGCGCGAGCGATCAGGACTGCGCCGAGTCCTTCCGTCTCCCCGGCGGGATGACGATCCCAGCGATCGGGCTCGGCATCTGCGTCTGGTTGATTTTGCAGAGCGAGGCGTCCGCCTGGCAGATCCTCGGGGTCTTG
>JAYYEE010000154.1:0-2578 GCA_036160175.1 Planctomycetota bacterium | reverse complement strand
AGTTCGTAATCCTGCCCGTCGACCAGGGTTTCGAGCACGGCCCCGCACGTACGTTCGCCAAGAACGCGCCGGGCTACGACCCGCACTACCACTTCGAGCTCGCGCTCAAGGCTGGCTGCAACGCCTACGCCGCGCCGCTCGGTTTCCTGGAGGCGGGGGCGCGTAAGTATGCGGGCCAGATCCCGCTGATCCTCAAGCTCAACAACAGCGACTCGCTCTACTCCAACCCCGACCCGAAGCCGGCGGTGACCGCCTCGGTGCAGGACGCCCTGCGCCTCGGGTGCGCCGCGATCGGCTTCACGATCTACCCCGGGTCGTGCGAGCGGAACGAGATGTACATGGAGCTCCGCGAGATCGCCGAGGAGGCCAAGGCCTGCGGCCTCGCGGTCGTTGTTTGGAGCTACCCGCGCGGCAGCGGCCTGAGCAAGGTCGGCGAGACCTCCATCGACGTCTGCGCCTACGCCGCCCAGATCGCCGCCCAACTCGGCGCGCACATCATCAAGGTCAAGCCGCCGACCGCGGACCTCGAGCAGGACGCCGCGCGCAAGGTCTACGAGGCCGAAGGTGTGCCGATCAGCACGCTCGCCGAGCGCACCCAGCACGTGCTGCAGTCGGCCTTCGGCGGCCGCCGCATCACGATCTTCTCGGGCGGCGCCGCCAAGGGCACGGACGCCGTGCTTGAGGAGATCCAGGGCCTCGCCGACGGCGGCGCGTTCGGCTCTATCATGGGGCGCAACGCCTTCCAGCGCCCGCTCCCCGAGGCGCTCGAGCTGTTGAAGAGCGTCCAAGACATCTATCGCAACGCGAAGTGAGCGCAGCCTGCGCGCGGGCGCGTCGTTCGATAGCATCCGAGGATGCTCACCAGACGTAGCGCCGCGGCTGCAGCCGCGCTCCTAGCGATCGCGGCGGCCTGTGCGCCGACGGCGTCCGGCGTCCGCGGCAGCGCGCCTCGCGCTGCCGCTCCTGCATCCCAAGGCGGGTTGCACGGCCGGCTCGAGCAGCCCAGCGGGCTGCGGCTGCTGCGCGTGTGGGGGACACCTGAACAGCGCGGCTACGCGCACGGTCGGCTGCTCGCAGCAGACATCGTCAAGAACCTCGGGGAGGAGTTCGTCGCGCAGTTCGCGCAGCGCCCTGAGCTGCTCGATCAAGCGCGGGCCGCCCTGCCGCGCCTCATCGAATACCCCGAGGAGATCCAGCGAGAGCTTGACGCGCTCTGGCGCGGGGTGCGCTCGCAGCAGCCCGACCTCTACATGCCCGCGTTTGGGCGCGCGTTCGACCGACGTGATCTCCTGCTCGCTAACGCCATGGACGTGTTCGGGTTGATGGGTTGCAGCAGCTTCACGGTGTGGGGCGAAGAGGTCGCAGGCGGCGGCGTGATGACGGCGCGGAACTCCGACTGGCACGTCACCGGAGCGCACATCGTCGACGCGGCGCTCTTGATCGTGCAGGAGTACGCAGACGGGCGGGCCGTCGCCTCGTTTGGCTGGCCAGGGTACGTCGGCGCGGTGTCGGGCGTGAGCGCGGACGGGGTCGCGGCCTACCTGCACGTCGGTTCGGCGCGACAGTCGATGCCTGAGCCGTCGTCGTGGCCGGCGGCGGCGGCGACGCGGATGGTCTTGGCTGCGCGTGACGCGGGAGACGCGAGGCTCCAGCGCGCGCAGGAGCTGATCGAGTACACGAGCCCGCCGGCGGGCTTTCTGACGCATGTGGTGGTGCCTGCGGTCCCGGCGTCGGGCGTTCCTGCGGTGGTCTTCGAGGCTGACGCGCGCCGGTGCGTTCCTGGCGCGGCGCAGCCTGGGCCGCTCGTCGTCACGAACCACTTCCGGACGCGGCGCGACGGGGTCCGCGCCGGGGCCGACAGCGTCGGCCGCGAGCGGACCTTGCAGCGCCAACTCACGAGGTGCGTCGAGGTCGGCGATCGCCGCGTGGACGCTGGCGACGCTTGGCGTATGCTGTCCGAGGTCGCCAAGGGCGGCGGCAGCTACTTCGGGACGCTGCACTCGCTGGTCTTCCGGCACGAGCCGTGGCTCTTCGAGGCGCGGCTCGCCGAGCTGCGCGAGGGCGCGGTCGTCGCTGCGCCGCAGAGCGACCGTCGTTACCGCCTGACGCGCGAGCAGGTCTTCGGGCGGCGCTGACCACCGGCCGCGCCCGAGCGGTTGGCTTGCCTCATCTAGCCGCCGCTGCGTCGCGTCGCGAGGTGGTTCGGGCGACGGCGACCATCACGCTGATGGCGGCTGGTGCTGCAGGGTCTTCGCCGCTGTCGCCGACGCTCAAGGCCGCCTGGCGCGCATGGGTCGCCGATATGCAGGAGGCGTCACCGGCGTCGAGGAGTCTCCTGCGGAACCCGCACACCGCGGGTGCGTCGGCTGGTGTCGATCGCTAACCTAAGCCGCCGATGGTTGACTCGAACCGCACTGACCCTGCCTTGGGCAACGGCCTGCCGGCGTTCATCCTGGGCTTCGTGCCCGGCCTGCTGCAGTTGCAGCTCGGCCAGCGGCGGCGCGCGGCGGTGGCCTTCTTGAGCTGCACGGCCGTGCTGTTTGCCGGCTGGGTCGTCGTCGGCGAGCGCCTGTTCTAC
>JAYYEE010000153.1:0-22717 GCA_036160175.1 Planctomycetota bacterium | reverse complement strand
GCTGGCGAAGCTGTTGGCCGGCGCTGGCGTCCCGTTCGCGCTGCAGAGCGGCTACGAGGCCTACGTGCCGAAGACGCGGGTCGTCTTATGGGAGGCGGGCATCTCCGTGATGCACGGCCTCGCGCACGAACGCGCGATGCGCGCGTTGACGATCGACGCAGCGCGGATGTGCGGCGTCAGCGACCGGGTCGGCTCGCTCGAGGTCGGCAAGGACGCCGACATCGCGCTCTTTGACGGCGACCCGTTCGAGTACACGACCCACTGCAGCGGCGTCGTCATCGACGGCGTCCGTTACCTCGGCACCGCGCGCTGAGTCTCGACGGATCGCGTTGCAGCTACGAAGGCGTTCGGCCATCGTAGCTGCGTGACGACCCTCCAGCGCTCTCTGTCTGCAGCGGCAGCCCTGTGCCTATTCTCGTGCTCGGCGGCCACGCTGCGCGCGCAGCGCGAGCTCGACGAGCTGATCGCGAGCGCGCCCGCGCACCTCAGGGCGGGCCTCCGCGGAGAGACCCGCACGATCCGCCGCGACGTCCCGTTGACGCGGACGATCCGCCGCGGCCTCGCTGCGGGGACGCGCGCGCTGAACGGACGGCCTGGCCCGAACTACTGGCAGCTGCGGACAGATTTCGACATCCGCGCGCGCATCGACGCCGACACGCAGACGATCTACGGCAGCGAGACCATCACCGTGCACAACCAGAGCAGCGGCGAGCTGTCGCGGCTCTACCTGCGCTTGGACCACAACCTGTTCCGGTTCGGGGTCCAGCGGGGCGCGTCGGTGCCGGCGGAGAGGACCGACGGCATGGTCGTCACCAGGATCGCGGTCGACGGAGAAGACGCCGCGATCGCGGCGGGCGGTCGGCGGCGCGGTCGACGCGGCGGCGGCAAGGCGACGGCCGTCGGCCTCGACCAGACGGTCGCGGCCGTGATGCTCGCGGCGCCGATCGCCGCGGGCGCCGTCGCCGAGGTCGAGATCGACTGGCACACCAAGCTGCCCGGCGGCGACGGCGGCCGCGGGCACCGAATGACGCAGCGGTGGGGCGACACGCTGTTCCAGCCGACGCAGTGGTTCCCGCGGCTCTGCAAGTATGACGACCTGCACGGTTGGGTGACCTCCCCCTATCTGGGGCCGTCCGAGTTCTACAACAACTTCGGGAGCTTCGACGTCGCCCTCGATGTGCCGGGCGGGTGGTTGGTGAGCGCGACGGGCACGCTGCAGAACGCCGAGGAGGTGCTCAGCGCGACCGTGCGCGAGCGGCTCGCCAAGGTGACGGAGTCTGACGACGAGCTGGTCATCGTGGGTGAAGACGAGCGCGGCGCTGGCAAGGCGACCGCTGCTGGGGATCGCCTGACGTGGCGGTTCCACGCGGACCTCGTCAACGACTTCGCGTGGGCGACGGCGCGGGACTACGTCTGGACGGCGACGCGCGCGACGATCCCGGAGCGCGGGCCGGTGCCGATCCACATGCTGTTCTTGCCCGAGCGGGCGAATCGGTTCGCCCGCGCTGGTCGGATCACGCGCCACGCCCTGGAGTTCTACAGCGACCTGTGGATCCCCTATGAGTTCCCGCAGCTGACGATGCAGGACGGCCCCAGCGCCGGGATGGAGTACCCGATGGTGATCAACTCCAACCAAGGCGCTGCCGACCACGAGGCCGCGCACCAGTGGTGGCCGATGATGCTCGGCACCAACGAGACGATGTACGGCTGGATGGACGAGGGGTTCAACAGCTACATGAACATCCTGTCGGGGGCGCACGCGCGCGGACGGACGGCGAACCTCGACGGCCGCGGGCAGCTCTACGGGCGGCGCGCTGGCGACGAGAGCGAGGGCCCGATGATGTGGTCGGCGAACTACGGCGGCGAGCAGTACGGGTTCGTCACCTACATGAAGGTGCCGATGATGCTGTCGATGCTCGGCGGGGTCGTCGGCGACGACCGCGTGCAGGCCGGGATCAAGGAGTACGCGCGCGCGTGGCTGTTCAAGCACCCGTGCCCCTGGGACTTCGCGTTCTTCATGAGCGACTACCTCAAGGTCGACCTCGGCTGGTTCTGGTACTACTGGATGTGGACGACCGCGGCCGTCGACGGCTCGATCCAGGCGGTCCGCCAAGACGGCGACGACGTCGTCGTCGTCGTGCGGCAGGACGGCGACATGCCGTCGCCGGTCGTGCTGGAGGTCGAGTGGAAGGGCGCGGTCCGGGACGCCGGGGTCGACGGCGGCGCGCCGCTCGGCAGAAAGAAGCTGCGGATCACGCACCCGGTCGAGGTCTGGTTCGGCGGCGCGCGCACGTTCGAGGCGCGGTTCGAAGGCAAGGTCGTCGACCTCGCGAAGGTCGCGCTGGATCCGGACGGCCGGTTCCCAGACGGTGCCCGCGAGGACAACGTCTGGCCGCGCTGACCGGCGGCTAGCCGCCGAGCACGACGACGGCGGTCGCAGCGCTGCTCGGGTCGAGGCGCTGTCGCAGCGACGCGTGCACCGCGCGCAGCGAGCGCGTCGCGGTCACGGTCTGCTGGTCGTCGTTCCAGCGGATCTCCAGCGGTCGGTCCAGGTTGACCAGCGCGTCGTTCAAGCGCAGCCGCAGCGCGGGGACGCCTTCGCTCTCGATCGTGATGCGTTGGCCGTCGACCTCGGCGCGGACGAGCTGTCCGTTCTTCGCTGCGCCTGCGGGGAGACCCAGCCAGTAGAAGCGGTCATGCAGCCGGCCGCTCTGACGCCAGACGAGCTTCTTGGGCCACGGATCTCGGGTGTACTGCGCCATCCAAGGCAGCGCCGCGCGGTCTTCGCGGTCCATCCAGTGGCCCTTGCCCGCCACGATGTGGGTCGCGTGCACGTAGCCCTTGGGATCCGCCTCCTGCAGCGCGTCGAGCCGCTCGCCGTAGGTCGCGGCCTGCTCGTTCCGCTTATAGGCGCCGTCGTTGGCGCCCATCCAGATCATGAACGGCAGGTTGCGCAGGCCGTCCATCGGCACACCGTTGGGGTGGCCCGCCATCATCGACGCGGCCGCGAACCGGTCGGCCATGCGCGGCGCGAGCTGGTAGACGCCGTCGCCGCCCGCCGAGTAGCCCATCAGGTAGACGCGGTTCGGGTTGACGCCGCGGTCGATCACGTAGTTCTCGATCAACCGATCGAAGAGGTCGTCGATGTGGCCCTCGTGCCAGAGGTTCCAGGTGTTGGTCGGCGCGCGCGGCGCGACGTAGATGCCCTCCTTCGGCTGGTAGAGCTCGATTTGGTTGTTCCACTGCCCGTCGTTGACGCGCGCCGGCGCGCCGCCGCCGCCGTGCATCGAGATCCACAGGCTGTGACCGCGGTCTGGGGCGTCGCCGAAGGTGCGCTCATAGACCTTGAGCGCCTTACCCGCCGCGCGCACGGTCAGCAGGTTGGTTGGCTTGCGGCGCGCGCCGTCGGTCGTGGCGAGCTCGTCGGCGCGGGCGGCGCGCGCTTCGTCTCTGAGGCGGTCGAAGACCATCTGGACGGCGGTCGCGGCGTCGGCGCCGCTGAGCTTGACGTCGGGGATCTGCCGCGCGCGCTCCGCGGCGGGTTGCTCCAGCCAGGCGCGGGTTGCCGCGATCGCGGCCCCCTGCGGCGCCTCTTGCGCGTGGAGGGTGCCGATGGCGCCGAGCGTTGCGGCGAGGAGGGCGTGCTTGCGGCTCATGTGCGCAGCGTAGCGGTCAGCGGCCGTCGCGCTATCAGGCGCTCGTTCGCTGCGGGGTATGCGCGCTCGGGGCGCCGCGCCGCCCGTTCGGATTCGGTATGTTGACGGCGTGGCTCGCCCGTCGCTCCAGCTCGCCGCCGCCTTCGCGGCGCTCTCCTCCGCCGCGCCGCTGGCGTCGCAGGCGGGAGCGGCCCCGGAGCACTGGGCCTTCGCTGCGCCGAAGGCGGCCGCGCCCGCGGCCGACGACGGCGCGTGGGGGGCGCGCGCGATCGACCGCTTCGTGCTCGAACGCATGCGCCGAGACCGCCTGAACCCGAGCGCCGAGGCGGACCGCCGGACGTTGATCCGGCGGGTCACGATGGACCTGACCGGGCTGCCGCCGACGCGCGACGAGGTCCGGGCGTTCCTCGACGACCACGCGCCGCACGCCTACGAGCGGCTGGTGGATGACTTGCTCACGCGGCCGCAGTTCGGCGAGCACATGGCGCGCTACTGGCTCGACGCCGTGCGCTTCGCCGACACCAACGGCGTGCACCACGACCACTACCGCGAGCTGTCGCCGTACCGGGATTGGGTGATCCGCGCGTTCACCGAGAACTTGCCGTACGACGACTTCCTCCGGTATCAGCTGGCGGGCGATCTGTTTGATTCGCCGACTACGGACCAGCTGGTCGCGTCGGGGTTCCATCGCTTGCACCTGATCATCGACGTCGGCACGGCCCTCCCCGAAGAGAGCCTCGCGCGCAACGTGATCGATCGGGTCAACACCTTCGGGACGGTCTTCTTGGGGTTGACGGTCGGCTGCGCCCAGTGCCACGACCACAAGTTCGACCCGATCACCCAGGAGGACTACTACCGGTTCGCGGCGTTCTTCAACAACCTGGACGCGACGCCTGAGACGGGCGGCCGCCGCGGCCTCGACTTCCGGCGCGGGCTGCACCAGCCGTTCATCGAGCTGCCGGACAACGCGCAGCGCGCCGCGGGTCGTCGCTTGGCCGCCGCGCGGACGCGTGCCGAGCAGCTCCGCACCTGCAGCGAGGTGGTCGAGCGCCTGTCGCTCGCGCCGTTTGTGGGGGTGAGCAAGCAAGGCGTCACGACCGCGCAGGAAGCCGTCAAGCAGGCGAGCAAGCGCGTCGACGACCTGAAGATGCAGGTGCCCGCGGCGATGGTGATGCGCGAGCGGCCCGAGCGCCGGCCGACCCACGTCTTCCTCCGCGGGCAATACGACCAGCTGGGCGCGCCCGTCACGCGCGGCACGCCTGCCTTCCTGCCGCGGTTCGCGCCCGCAACGGCGACGCCGACGCGGATGGACCTCGCGGAGTGGCTGCTGGACCCGGCGCACCCGCTGACCGCGCGCGTCGCGGTCAACCGCTTCTGGCAGCAGCTGTTCGGCGTCGGCCTCGTGCGCACGGCGGAGGACTTCGGCACGCAAGGGGAGGCGCCGAGCCACCCGGGGTTGCTAGATCACCTCGCGACGCGGTTCGTCCGCTCGGGGTGGAACGTCAAGGTGCTGATGCGCGCGATGGTGACGTCGCGCACGTATCGCCAGGCGTCGACGGCGACGACCGAGGCCTACGTCGCTGACCCGGAGAACCGGCTGCTCGCGCGCGGCTCGCGCTACCGGCTGGACGCCGAAGTGATCCGCGACCAGCTACTCGCGACCAGCGGCCTGCTCAACCGAGAGCGGTTCGGCAAGAGCGTCAAGCCGCCGCAGCCGGCCGGGATCTGGAAGGCGGTGTCGCTGCCGTCGTCGTTCCCGCGGACGTACGCGCCGGACACCGGCGACAAGATCGTCCGTCGCAGCCTCTACACCTTTTGGAAGCGTGGCCTGCCGCCGCCGCAGATGACGATCCTCAACGCGCCGACGCGGGAGTCTTGCGTCGTGCGCAGGGAGCGCACCAACACGCCGCTCCAGGCGCTGCTGCTGCTCAACGAGCCGGAGTATCAGCGCTGCGCCCGCCAGCTCGCGCTCGGCGCGCTGTCGTCGACCGCGGACGACGCGGGCCGCCTCGCGTTCGTCTACGAGACCATCACCTCGCACCTGCCAGATCCGCGCGAGCAGGAGCTGTTGCTGGGCTCGCTCAAGGCGCTCCGCGCCGAATACGCGGCGCGCCCGGCGCTCGCTGCGCAGTCATGCCGCGGGGCCGCGTTGCCAGACGGCGTCGAGGCGGTCGAGCTCGCGGCGTGGGCGATGTTGGCGAGCGCCGTCTACAACCTCGACGTGACGAGGACGCGGCAATGAGCGGCCCTTGGACAGACCTCGCGCGGCTGCGGGCGCGCCGCGGCTTCTTGAAGGCGGGCGCGATGGGCCTCGGCGCGGTCGCCGGGCGGGCGCTGCTGGGCGGCGCTGCGGGAGGGGCTCCTGGGATGCACCATCCGGCGCGCGCCAAGCGCGTCATCTTCTTGTTTATGGCCGGCGCGCCGAGCCAGCTCGACCTGTTCGACTACAAGCCAGGCCTCGCCGCGCGCTTCAAGGAGCAGCTGCCGCCGAGCGTCACCAACGGCCAGCGCGTCACGGCGATGACCCGCGGCCGCACGCAGCTGTGCGCGCCGTCGATGTTCCGGTTCGCCCGACGCGGCGAGAGCGGGGGGTGGTGGAGCGAGCTGCTGCCGCACCTCGGCGGCGTGGCTGACGACATCTGCGTGGTGCGCTCCTTGCACACCAACGCCATCAACCACGACCCCGGCAAGACGTTCATGTGCACGGGCTCCGAGCTGCCCGGCAAGGCGAGCATGGGCGCGTGGCTCAGCTACGGCCTCGGCGCGCTCAACCGCGACCTGCCGGACTTCGTCGTGTTGACCTCGGCGTTCTGGACCGGCGGCACGCGCAACGTCCAGGGCCTCTACAGCCGCATGTGGTCGAGCGGGTTCTTGCCGGGCAAGCACCAGGGCACCGCGTTCCAGACGAACGGCGACCCAGTGCTGTTCTTGTCCAACCCGGCGGGCGTCGACCGCCGGGTGCGCCGCCGCATGCTCGACGCCGTCGGCGCGCTCAACGAGAAGCACCGCGAAGAGGTCGGGGACCCCGCGATCGACACCACGATCGCGCAGCAGGAGATGGCCTTCCGTATGCAGGCGTCGGTGCCTGAGTTGACCGACGTCTCGAGCGAGCCGGACAGCGTGCGCGCGCTCTACGGTCCGGAGGTGGACAAGCCGGGGTCGTTCGCGCGCAACTGCCTGTTGGCGCGGCGGATGATCGAGCGCGACGTGCGCTTCGTGCAGATCTTCCACCGCGGCTGGGACCACCACTCGATCCTGCCCAAGCAGCTCCCGGGGCAGTGCTACGACGTCGACCAGCCGTCGGCGGCGCTGCTGATCGACCTCAAGCGTCGCGGGCTGCTCGACGACACGCTGGTGGTGTTCGCGGGTGAGTTTGGCCGCACGGTCTACGGGCAGGGGCGGCTGACGCGCGAGGACTACGGCCGCGACCACCACCCGCGCTGCTTCAGCGGCTGGCTCGCCGGCGGGGGCGTCGCGGGCGGCGTCCATTACGGTGAGACAGACGACTTCAGCTACAACGTCGCGAAGGACCCGGTGTCGGTGCATGACCTGCACGCGACGATGCTGCACCTCTGCGGCGTCGACCACCGCCGCATGACCTTCCCGTCGCAAGGCCTCGACGAGCGCCTGACCGGGGTCGAGCCAGCGCGCGTGATTCGGGGTATCATGGCATAGCGCCGTTCGGCGCTTCCACCTAGTCCAGCTACAGCACCCCATGCATCGCATCCTCGCCCTCGGCGCAACCGCCGCGTTCTCATCCGCTCTCCTCGCCCAGTCCCCTGCCGCGGCAGAGCCCTTCACCTACGCCAACGGGGACCTGTCCGCCGTCGGCGTCGCGGGCTCCGGCTGGGACGCCGCGGAGGGCGGCTGGCAGGTGGGGAACTCGACGACAGGTCGTCGCTTCACCGTCACCGGCAACGCGTGCTACTACCTCGGGGACGGCGTCAACCAGCTGCCGACGTGGCAGCCGCGCACGCTCGCCGCGCCCGTGTCGACCTCAACCAGCCACGCCGTCGTCGTGAGCTTTAACCTGATCCGCAACGAGACCCAGCCGGGTCGCGGCATCGGCGTGACCCTGACCTCGGGCGCGCAGCGGCTGCTGCTGATCGGTAAGGAGATCAACGGCCCGGTCGGCCTGCACGAGTCGTACGTCAACAGCGCGACCTACGCGTCGTTCAGCACCAGCGGCCCGATCGAGCCGATCACCGCGGTGATGACCTACGACGGCATCGACACGTCGATCGTGCTGTCAGACTCCGACGAGGTGCTCCCCGCGCACACCATCCCGGGCGTCGTCACCTTCGACGTCGTGGAGCTGTTCGGCTACCACAAGCTCACGGTCAGCAACGGCGTCGACGACCTCAAGGTCGCGGTCACGCCCGCGGCGGCCACGGTGAACGGCGCGGGCTGTGACGGCCTGACGCTGGTCGCGACGGGCAGCACGCCGTGGGTCGGCAACGCCGACTTCGGCTTCAACGTCGTCGGCGTGCAGCAGGTCGTCGCCTTCGTCGGGTTGGGCTCGGGGTTCCTGCCGACGGGCTTCCCGCTGGACAGCATCGGCATGCCTGGGTGCACCGGCTACACGGGCCTCGACCTCGGCTTGTTCGTCGCGTCGCCGGCGGCGCCGGGCGGCGTCGGCACGCTGCCCTTCCCGATCCCGTCAAACCCGGCGCTCGCCGGCTCGCAGTTCGCGGCGCAGGGCGTGGCGCTGTCTGGCGCCACCGCGCTCGGCCTGTCGGCGAGCAACGGCGTGGACCTGACGATCGGTCTCTGAGCGGCGGCGGCGCGCTCGATCGGAGCTTGCAGCCGCGCCACCTAGGCGGCGAACATGGCGGCCAACGCCGCCATGACGTCTTCGAGCAACCGCCGTGTCCTCCCGCAGTGGATCCGTTCCCTGCACATTTGGCTGTCCATGATCGGCTTCGGCGCGACGCTGCTGTTCGCGGTGACGGGCTTCACGCTGAACCACGTCGAGTGGTTCGAGAAGGCGGAGCCGGTCGTCACGACCGCGCAGGGCGCGCTGCCGCTGCCGTTGTTGGCGGGCGACGTCGACCGGCTCGCCGTGGCAGAGGAGCTGCGCGCGTCGCACCGGCTGCGCGGCCGGGTGGCGTCGTTTGAGGTCCGCGGTGATCGCTGCGAGGTGACCTTCCGCAACGCGGGCTACGCAGCCGTCGCAGCGGTGGACCGCGCGAGCGGCGGCTACACGCTGACCGAAGAGCGTCGCGGGGTGATGGCGATCCTCGACGATCTGCACCGCGGCAAGCACTGCGGGCCGTGGTGGTCGACGCTTGTCGACGTCGCCGCGGTGCTGTTGACGTTGATGTCCGTGACCGGGCTGTGGCTGATGCTGTACCTCACCAAGCGGCTGAAGACGGGCATGATCCTCGGCTTCATCGGGGGCGCGACGTTCGCCATGAGCTACGTGTTCACTGTGCGCTGACGGGCGCCTGCGCCGCTCAGGCCTTCTCGACCGCGTCGGCCCAGCGCGCGAGGTGCGCGGCGACCTCGTCGTCTGCTAGCTGCGGCGTGAACGCGCGGTCTTCGCGCCAGGTCGCGGTGATCGCGGCCTTGTCTGGCCAGAGCCCGCAGCCGAGGCCGGCGAGGAACGCGGCGCCGAGCGCGGTGGTCTCGAGGAGCTGCGGCCTGCGGATGGGCACGCCGAGCACGTCGGACTGGAACTGCATCAACAGGTCGTTGGCGGCGGCGCCGCCGTCGACCTTGAGCGTGCCGAGCGGCTGGCCGGCGTCCTTCTCCATGGCGCGCAGGATGTCGACGTTTTGCAGCGCGACGCCCTCGAGGGTCGCGCGCGCGATGTGGGCGCGGGTCGTGCCGCGGGTCAGGCCGGTGATCGCGCCGCGCGCGTCGGGCCGCCAGTGCGGCGAGCCGAGGCCGGTGAACGCCGGGACGACGACGACGCCGTCGGAGCTCTCGACGCTCGCGGCCAGCGCCTCGACCTCGGCAGAGGACGAGAAGAAGCCGAGCCCGTCGCGCAGCCACTGCACCGCCGCGCCGGCGACGAACGCGGAGCCTTCGAGCGCGTAGGCGCGCTCGCCCGGGATCTCCCACGCGACCGTCGTCACCAGCCCGCTGGCCGAGGCGACCGGCATCGCGCCGGTGTTCATCAGCAAGAACGCGCCGGTGCCGTACGTGCACTTGGCGTCGCCCGGCGAGAAGCACGCCTGGCCGAACAGCGCGGCTTGCTGGTCGCCGGCGATGCCGGTGATGGGGAGGCCGTCGGGGAGGCCGTCTATGCCGCGCACCGTCCCGAAGACGCCGGCGCTCGGGGCGACCTCGGGCAGGACGCTGCGCGGCACGCGGAAGCGAGCGAGGAGATCGTCCGACCAGCTCATCGCCTGCAGGTCAAACAGCAGCGTGCGGGACGCGTTGCTGACGTCGGTCGCGTGCGCGTCGCCGCCGGTCAGCGCGTGCACGAGGAAGGCGTCGACGGTGCCGAACGCGAGCTCGCCGCGCTCAGCGCGGGCGCGGAGGTCGCCCTGGTCGAGGATCCAGGCGAGCTTGGTCGCCGAGAAGTAAGGGTCGATCGGAAGCCCCGTGGCTTGGCGGACGGCGTCCTCATGCCCGTCGTCGATCAGCCGCCTGCAGGCGTCCGCGGTGCGCCGGTCTTGCCAGACGATCGCGCGGTGGACGGGCTCGCCGGTGGCGCGGTCCCAGACGACGACGGTCTCGCGCTGGTTGGTGATCCCGACGGCGGCCAGCTCAGTCGGCGCCACGCCGCTCTGCGCGATCGCGGCGGTGATCGCCGCGCGCACCGACGTGAGGATCTCCTGCGGGTCGTGCTCGACGTGTCCGGGCGCGGGGTAGTGCTGCGCGAACTCCTGGTAGCCGCGGCCTCTCACGGAGAGGGCCTCGTCGAGCACCAAGACCGTCGTGCCGGTCGTGCCCTGGTCGATGGCGAGGATGTGCTGCATGGCTCGCATGGTAGCGGGTCGCGCGGCCGCGCCAGGGTCGCAGGGCCCCGGATCGCGCGCCGGGGTCGCCTTTTGCGGCCGCCAGCGTGACACTGGGCGCATGACCAGGATCGATCGCCGCAGCTTCCTAGGCGCCGGCGCCCTCGCGGCGGCCGGCCTCACCTCCTGCGGCTCCTTTGGGCCGCGCGGCGCGTTCGCGCAGCTGCTCGCGGAGACGCCGAGCGTCGGCGAGGGGCCGTTCTTTCCAGACGAGCTGCCGCGGGACACCGACAACGACCTGCTGATCCTCAACGACGGCATCACGCCGGCGGTCGGGACCATCACGCACGTGTCTGGCCGCGTCCTGAGCCAGGCCGGGGAGCCGCTCCGCAACGCGCTGGTCGAGCTCTGGCAGGCCGACAGCCGCGGGTCGTACCTGCACAGCGACGGCGCGAGCGACGAAGGCCGCGACGCCAACTTCCAGGGCTACGGCCGCTTCCTCACCGGCTCGCGCGGCGAATACTGCTTCCGCACGATCCACCCCGTGCCGTACCGCGGGCGCGCGCCGCACTTGCACGTGGCGGTCAGCCACGGCGGCAAGCGCCAGCTGACGACGCAGCTCGGCGTCGCGGGCTACGCGGGCAACGACCGCGACGGCGTCTTCCGCGGCCTCGACGCAGGCGCGCGCGCGCGCTTGATGGTCGCCTACGCGCCGGTGCCTGGCTCAAAGCTCGGGGAGCTCGCCGGGCAGCACGACCTCGTGCTCGGCTACACGCCCGAGGAGCGCCCCGACGGCTCCGTGGCCGCGGTCGACCGTCGCGCGCGGTAACGCTGGCATCGCGGCCGCGGGGCCGTCCAATGGGCGGCATGACGCCAAGGTCTACGTTCGTCCTGTTGTTCGCCGCGTCCTGCGCCCTGCCGATGCCCCACGATTCTGCTGTCCCCCCTGTCGCGCGCCGCGTCCACCACGAGAA
Organism: Planctomycetota bacterium; assembly: GCA_036160175.1. Lineage (GTDB taxonomy): Bacteria > Planctomycetota > UBA1135 > UBA1135 > UBA2386. The sequence goes on along the minus strand of JAYYEE010000153.1, from coordinate 11,179 downwards.
CCGCTGGCACGGCCAGGTCTACGAAGACGACTACTACTGGCTGCGGAACAAGGAGGCGCCCGAGGTGCGCGCCTACCTTGCGGCAGAGAACGCCTACACCGCGCGCCGAACGGCGCACCTGAAGCCGCTCGAAGACCAGCTCTACGAGGAGCTGGTCGCCCGCGTCCAGCAGACCGACCAAGCGGTCCCGGTGCGCCTGCGCGGCTACCACTACTACACGCGCACGGTCGAAGGGCTGCAGTACCCGATCCGATGCCGCCGCCGCGCGACGGACGCGGGCGCCTACGACCCAGGCGCGCCAGAGCAGGTCTTGCTCGACCAGAACGCGATGGCGGCGGGCCTGGACTTCTTGTCGATCGGCGACACCTGCGTCAGCGACGACGATGACCGCTACGCCTACACGACCGACGTGACCGGGTTCCGGCAGTACACGCTGCACGTCAAGGAGCTCGAGACCGGCGCGGAGCACCGCGACCTCGCGGAGCGGGTCACGGCGGTGGTGTGGTCCGCCGACGGCGAGACGCTGTTCTACGTGACCGAGGACGCCATCACGAAGCGCTCGGACAAGCTGTGGCGCCTGCGCGTGGGCGGCGCGCCGGAGCTGTTGTTCGAGGAGCTCGACGAGCTCTATAGGATCAACGTGATGCGCACGCGCGACCACCGCTACGTGGTGTGCGGCTCGACGAGCACTGACACCTACGAGTGGCGCTACCTCGACGCCGCCGACCCCGGCGGTGACTTCAAGGTGCTGCTGCCGCGCGAGAAGGGCCATCGCTACTCGCCGACGCACCGCGACGGCGCTTGGTACCTGCGAACGGACAAGGACGCCCTCAACTTCCGCGTGGTGCGCGCGCCCGTCGACGACCCGCGCCCAGGCGGATGGGTCGAGGTCGTGCCGCACCGCGACGACGTGTTCGTTGACCGCTTCGACGTGTTCGCCGGCTACGCGGTCGTGCAAGAGAAGCAGCTCGGCGTGACGCGCTTCCGCGTGCACGACTTCGCGTCTGGCAGCTGGCGTGAGATTGCCTTCCCCGAGGCGGTCTACGCGGCGAGCTCGGGCGGCAACCCGGAGTGGACCTCGACGAGCTACCGCATCGACTACCAGTCGATGGTCTCGCCGCCGTGCGTCTTTGACTACGACCTCGCGAGCCTCGAGCGCGAGCTCAAGAAGCAGCGCGAGGTCCACGGCTATGACCCAGCGCGGTATGAGACGGTGCGGGTCTACCCCGAGGCGCGCGACGGCGCGAAGATTCCGGTCTCGCTGGTCTATAAGAAGGGCACGCCGCGCGACGGCTCCGCGCCCATGTGGCTCTATGGCTACGGCTCCTACGGCGCCTCGATGCCGGCGGGCTTCAACAGCGACCGGATCAGCCTGCTCGACCGGGGCGTGGTCTACGCGATCGCACACATCCGCGGCAGCCGCACGCTCGGCGAGGCGTGGCGCCGCGACGGCATGCTGATGAAGAAGAAGAACACCTTCTACGACTTCATCGACGCCGCCGAAGGGCTGATCGACGCCGGCTGGACCAGCAAGGCGCGCCTGCTGGCCGAAGGCGGCAGCGCCGGCGGCTTGTTGATGGGGGCGGTCGCCAACCTGCGCCCGGACCTGTTCTGCGGGATCCACAGCGCGGTGCCGTTCGTCGACGTGATGAACACGATGATGGACAGCTCGATGCCGCTGACGGTGGGCGAGTACCTCGAGTGGGGCAACCCCAACGAGAAGCCGGCGTTCGACTACATGATGTCGTACAGCCCCTACGACAACCTCGAGGCCAAGGCCTACCCGGCCACGCTCGTGACGACGAGCTTCAACGACTCGCAGGTGATGTACTGGGAGCCGGCCAAGTACGTCGCCAAGCTGCGCACGCTCAAGACCGACGACGAGGAGCTGCTGCTCAAGACCAAGCTGGAGGCCGCAGGCCACGGCGGCGCCTCGGGCCGCTACGACCGCTGGCGGGATCGCGCGTTTGAGATGGCGTGGATGCTGACGCGAGCTGGGGTCACGCAGTAGGGCTCTGGTCCGAGCGCGCGCCGCGCTAGGATTGGGGCATGACGTCTCAAGGCTTGCTGTCTTGTGTGCTCGCGCTGGCCCCGGCTGTCACGAGCCAGGGCGACCAGGTTGACCTAGTCGACCAAGGCGCGCTGCGCGCCGCGGTCTCGCGGTTCGCCGAGTCGGTCGAGGCGGACCACGTGCTCGGCGCCGTGTTGATGGTGACCCAGGGCGACCGCGTGCTGGTGCACGAGGCGCTCGGTCACCGCGACGTCGCGCGGCGGCGACCGATGCAGCGGGACACGCTGTTCCGGATGGCGTCCAACACCAAGGCGGTCACCGCCGCAGCCGTGCTGTCGCTGGTCGAGCGAGGCAAGGTCGCGCTCGACGAGCCGATCGCGAAGTGGTTCCCGACGTTTGACGGCGGCCGTGGCCGCGAGGTCACGATCCGTCAGCTGCTGACGCACTCGAGCGGCCTGCGGATCCCGACGCTGTTCGTCTATCCGCTCACCGTGAAGAGCGATGAGCACCCCGACGCGCCGAACCTCGTGATGGAGTGTGCGCGCTTCGGCGCGATCGGGCCCGACGCGGCGCCCGGTGAGACCTACAGCTACAGCAACCCTGGCTACAACCTGCTCGCCGGCGTCGTCGAGCTGGCGTCAGGCCAACCGTTCGCCGACTACTGCGCGGCGCGCTTCTACGAGCCGCTGGAGATGACGGACTCCTGCCACCACGAGACGGTCGCGGACAACGACCGCATGTCGGCGGTGGTCAAGGAGCAGGCTGACGGCGGCTGGAGCGTGCGCTGGCGGCCGCACGGCCCGCCGACGGTGCCGTTCGTGCGCGGCAGCGGCGGCATGATCTCGACCGCCGCGGACTTCGAGCGCTTCGCGCGGCTGTTCTTGGAGGGCGGCGCGCGCGGCGACCAGCAGCTGCTCGCGCCCGCGAGCGTGCGAGCCGCGACGCGAGACCAGATCCCGCACATCGCTGCCGAGCGCTACGGCTTCGGCTGGCGGATCACCGACTGGGGCTTCTCGCACTCGGGCAGCGACGGCACCTACGCCTGGTGCGCCCCCGACAGGGACCTCGTCGGCCTCGTCTTCACCCAGACCCAGACGACCAAGGCCCTGACCAAGGCGCGCCAGCGCTTCCGCGCAGACGTGCTCGCGGCGGTCACGCCCAGCGCGGACGCCGGTCGCTGACGAGGCTTGCCGTCGGTCGATCGGTCGCTACCATTCTCCGTCCCCCGGGGCCTCGGCCCCAGTCGGAATCGACCGTCGGAGCGTGGCGCAGCCTGGTAGCGCACCTGCATGGGGTGCAGGGGGTCGGAGGTTCAAATCCTCTCGCTCCGACCACTTTCTAAGTGTCGTCTGCTGAGCTCCGGCGCGGCAATCAGGGGCTCGATTTCACCGCGCGCACGCCCTAGATCAGCCTTATGTCGGCTGCCTACGAGATCATGCGCGCACTGTCGCTGCTGGCTTTCCTGTTTTACGGGGGCGCGTGTGTCTTCACGGGCTCGATGGAGGCCGAGTTCGAGCGATATGGGATGCCACACATGCGTGTGCTGGTGGGCAGCCTTGAGCTACTCGGCGCGCTCGGGCTGCTGGCCGGGTACTTCTACGCGCCGCTCGTCGCGGTCGCGTCGGGCGGCCTGTGCCTGCTCATGGTGCTCGCGGTCGCGACGCGCGTCCGCATCGGCGACTCGTTCGTCGAGGCGCTGCCGGCGCTCACGCTCTGCCTCTGCAACGCGTTCATCTTCGCGGTCGCTGTCATTGGTCGGCGCGCGGCGCACAGCGTCGGCTCATAACAGTCCGCGGGCGTCTTCGGCCCTAAACGAACACGACGAACAGGCTGAGCACGAGCAGCGTCAGCGCGGGCATCGCCTTCTTCGGCGGGTCCTTGACCTTGACGTGCATCACCGCCGCGCCCGCCATCAGCGCGGCCAGGCCCGCCGCGCCGGGCTTCGTCGCCGCCGGCGCCCAGACGCCGACCAGCAGCGCGACCGCGCACGCGAGCTTCAGCGCGCCGACGACGTAGAACATGGCCGGCGGCAGGCCGTAGACGGCGAACTCTTCCTTCATGTTCTGTGCGGCGCCGCCGCGGTAGCCGGTTGCCCGGTTCACCCGCAGCAGCCAGACGTTGAGGATCACAAGGGCCAGGGCGACCTGGAAGACGAGGGCGGCGGTAGTCATGTGTGTGCTCTTACGACCCGTAGATTACGATCGAGGTGTCGGTGTCCGCAGCACAACGCCGCAAACGACTAGAGTCTGTTCATGGGGCCTATGCGTTTCAGGCTGTGGCCCAGTCCACCTTGACATCAGGCAGGGGTAGATTCAAACACACTCGCCCCGACCACTGTCTAGATGTCGTCTGCAGCGCTGCATGCGCCGGACGACTGGGGACGTCCTCGGCGGGCCTGATGGCTCGACTTTGACCGTCGACGGTCAAAGTCGAGGAGGACGAAGATGGCCACGCGCGGTGAGGCGCACGGGTAGCGTCTCGCGCCCGGTCGGGAGCGTCACGCGTCGTGATGACAACACACACGACGTCAAGCTATCCGTGGTGGTCCGGTGAGGCCGCCTTCACTTCAGACTCCCCACCACGCCGCATCACCAGGCAGCCCCCTCGCCGGATTTATCTCTGGCCCGCTTGCGCGGCGAACGCGTCGTGGACCTGCCGGGCTTCCTCGCGATAGGCGAGGCTCAGCGAGCCCTGGGTGCGGACGTCGATGCCCAGTCGCTCCCCAAGTTCGCGCCAGCGCGCGACGCCGCGCAGGGCTTGTCGTCGCTCTGACCCTGGCCTGCAGCCGATCGGCCACAGCGTGCCGAAGTTCCGCACAGACGCGCCGAGCGGTCGCTCGCTGCGCTCGAGCACGGTGACGTCGTGGCCTCGTTCGCGCGCGATCAGCGCATGCGTTTGACCGAGGATGCCCGCGCCGATCACCACGACCTTCATCGATACCTTCCTTGGGACATGGCGTGTCAGCGTAAGGCGCTAGCGTATAGAGCGTGGAGATTTTACTTCACGCGGCCAGATAGCCGATGCGTCCACTGCCCGCCCTCTCAGCGCGGCGGCGCGCGCTCCGGGTCGGACTGCGCGGCGTGCCACGCGAGAAACGCCGCGGCTTCGACCTTGCCCATGTAGCGGCCGAGGATGCGCGGCTCCGTCTCGCGCATGTCGATGACGACCAGCGCCGTGACCGAGTGGTTGAACGCGGGGTCGACGTTGAGGCCCACCAGACGGCCTCCGAGCTTGAGGTATTCTCTGAGGAGGACCGGCACGCCGCGCTCCTGCGTCTCTATCTCGGCGACCATCGTGCTGACGTCACCGAGGTCCGAGACCATCGCTTGGGTCCAGCTGGGCATCGCGTCCACGCTCGGCGTAGGCACGGGGTAGCGTGGCCGGATCATCGCGCTCAGCTCAGGGTCCATGTAGGTCTGCAGGTGATCGAGCATCAGTTGCTTGGACACGTCATGGTGACGGTCGCTGATGCTCACAGCGCCAAACAGCTTGCAGTAGCGAGGGTTTTGCCGGACGTAGGCGGCGATGCCCCGCCACAGCAGCAGCAGGGGCAGGAACTCACGTTGGTGACGATTGACGACGAACGACCGGCCGAGCTCGAGGCCCGGGGTCATGCGGTCCAGGAAGTCGCGGCCGTAGTCGTAGAGCGTGTTGGTGTAGAAGGCGCGCTGATCTCTGCCGACCAGGAGCTTGTCGACGTGCCCGAGGCGGTAGGCGCCGACGATGTACCGTTCGCGGCGGTGCCAGACGAACAGGTGCATGTAGTCTGCGTCGAAGCGATCGAGGTCGATGCTGCGGTGGGTGCCTTCGCCGACTTCGCGGAAGGTCTCTTCGCGGAGTCGGCCGATCTCACGGACCACGGACGGCGCCTGCGGGGCCCACGCGTAGTAGACCTCGAGTTCGCCGCTGTCGAGGAGCCGCTGCTGAGACGGCAGGGCGGCGACGTCGCGAGCGAGATCGTCGGCCGGCAGGGCATCGACGATCGCCTCGGCTTCCCGGCTGCCCGGCCGGATGGCAGCGGGCGCAGCGGTATGGCGCCGCGAGAGGATCTCGGTGCGCAGGCGGAGGTAGTCGACCAGCTCGCGCGGCTCGGTGAATCGCTGGAGCTGGCGTGGGCGGATGGCGTTGCCGATTCGGATCCGAACGGTAGAGCCAAATTTGCGGACGGCCTCCCAGGCGATCAACAGCGTGCGGAGCCGTGGGTGCACGAGGCCCGCCAGCTGGAACAGCGCGCTGTTGCGGCCGTCGATGTGGACGGGCAGCACCGCGGCGTTCGCGCGACGCTGCAGGCGGGCCGTGTGCATCGACCAACGGGCGTCGTGCACGCCGCGCCGGCCCCAGCGCCTGGCGGAGATCCTGCCGGCGGGGAAAACGAGCAGGGCGCCGCCCTGCTGGAGCCACCCGTGGGCCGCGCGCATCGACGCGGTGTTCGAGGAGGCGGCGCCGCGGCCGCCGGTCGGGTCGACGTCGAGGATCAGGTCACGCAACGCCGGGAATTCGTGCAGCCATCGGTTCCCGATCACACGCAAGTCGGGTCGCTTGCGGCGCAGCAGCGCGCCAAGCAGCAGCCCGTCGATCACGCCGTGGGGGTGGTTGGCGACGACCACGAGCGGTCCGGCTGCGGGCACGCGCTCCAAGTCGGCTTCGCAGACGTTGGTGAAGAGGTCGAATTCCTTGAGCCCCTCGTCGAGGAGCGCGTCGATGTCGCCAGGATCCCGGACGTTCGCGGTGACGCGGTCGTAGCTACGGCGCAGGCGATGCACGCCGAGGGCCCGTTCGACGACGCTTCTCAAGATGCGGCGGAGACGCACGACGATCTGCTGGATCGGCATTGTGTTGCTCAACTCGAGGCTTCACGGGACGTCATTGACCTGCGAACCGACCGCAGCGTGGCGGTTGTTCGTCAATCGTCTTTGAAGGTTGCGTGAGCACTCCGCGTGGGCGCGGCGACGCTTGGCCAGGTCTTTTGCTCGTCCTGGCGCAGCAAGTCCTGCAGGAACTGGCTGCGCAGCCAGATGGGCGGCGCGGGCCACGCAGTGGTCGTCGACCAGTCGGAGCTCCATCCGTTCAAGCACACGCTGTCCGGCAACACCGAACGCACCCTGATGAAGTGGGTCGTCGACGAACAAATGCTGCGCGATCATCCACGCGGCCCCGGACCTGCACGCCGACGTGGCGAACGGTCCGCACGCGGTCCGCTTCGGCGAGGGGGGGGGCTGGCTCGATTGGTTCGAGGGCGCGGTCTTCACGAAGGCCCCCGACCTCGCCGCGGTCTCCAAGATGATCGGGACCGCTGGCCGCGAGCGTCCAAGGGGACGGCGGCCAACTCTACTGCTCGTCCGAAGACTGGCTGCGCTCTCTGAATCGGCGGGAGTAGGGCGTCGCGTTCGATGCGAGGCTGCGCGGTCCAGCGGGCCGCTGGCGTCGTCAGGCGTTGCGTTTCTTTCCTCGTAAGACCATTGCAGGAGGGAAGTTCCGCCAGCACATTTCGCTGATCGAGTGCTCGTCGAAGGTCTCCTTGAGCAGGCGGCGGAGCTTGGCCGCGGCGCGCGTCGGGTAGGACTGGAGGTAGCTGAAGGTGCGAAACTCGCCGCCGGGCGCGAGGACCGCTTCGGTGCGTCGGATGATCTCGTCCATGGTCGGCAGCAGGATCAGCGGCAGCCCCGAGAGGATCGCTTGCGGCGCGGGTAGCGCGCGCTCGGCGAGCAGCCGTTCGATGTCCTCCACCTGGTCATTGGCGAAGCTCAGCGTGGGGAAGCGGTTCCGGAGGACGTCGACGAACTCTGGCTCGCGCTCGACGCCGAGGTAGCTCGCACCTGGCGTAGCATCGACGAGTCTCTGGATCGTCGGCGTGAACGAACCGGTGCCGACGCCATACTCGACTACGGTTGCACCGTGATCGAGCTCCAGATCCCGAATCATGAGCTCAGCGAGGTGGCGCGTGCTAGGGCAGAGCGCCCCGACCTCGCGCGGGCTGCGGAGAAAGCGCCTGAGGAAGAGCACGCCGCGCGCGGTTGCCGTAGTCGTCATCTCCGAAGAGGTAAGAGCAACGTGGGCTGGTTAGACAGCACGGGGCGGTGCCATCCAGAGTCTTGTTTTTGTCATCACAACTTCCGAACAAAACGGTGTTGCTGTTGACCGCATGGATACAAGTGGGCGCACGGTCAAAGCAGATCTCCACCTCCACTCCTACGCGTCGAACGTCACCGACTACTACGCAGCCAACGCGCTCGCGATCCCGGAGAGCTACTCCGATCCGATCGCCACCTCCCGAGAGCTTGAGCGTCAGGGAATGAACCTGTTCACCCTGACAGATCACAACTCGATCGACGGCGTCAAGGAGATGATGGACCGGCAGCTGCCCGGGGTCTTCACGAGCGCCGAGATGACGACGACATTCCCTGAGGATGGCTGCAACATCCACGTCACGGTCGCGAACATGACCGAGGCGCAGTTCGAAGAGGTGGACCGGCTGCGACCGAACATCTACGAGATGCTCGACTACGTGGAGGCCCAGATCCGCGACGAGGGCTCCCACGCGGCGGGCAACCGGATCGCGTACTGGATGACGCACCCGCTGATGAGCACGCAGAACCGCCCCTATGGACGGCGCGGCGCGCTGACGGCAGAGCACATCGAGAAGGCGGTCCTGTTGTTCGAGTGTCTGGAGGTTCGCAACGGCACGCGCACCCGTCACCTCAACGAGTTCACGCACCGGCTGCTCGAATCCCTCGACCAGGCGACCATCGAGCGGCTGGCGAACAAGCACGGCCTGACGCCTCGCGGCCGGCAACCGTGGCGCAAGGCCGTGGTGTCCGGCTCCGACGACCACAGCGGGATCAACCCGGGGCAGACGTGGACCGAGTTCGTGCTGCCGGAGGGTCGCGACCCGGAGCCGAACGATCTCGTGGACGCGATCCGGGCCCGCGCGACGGTCCCCGCGGGCGCACACGGCGGGCCGGTGACGCTGGCGCACGCGATGGTCAAGCTGCTCTACGACGGTCAGCGGCTCGCGGCGCAGGAGAAGCAGAAGCGCGGTCGGGGCAAGGGCATCGGCGGCCCGATCCAAAACCTGCTGCAGTTCGTGTTCGACTCCGGCTCGGTCTCGTTCGGCCAGAAGCTCGCGTTCCAGGGGCGGCTCTGGATCCACAAGGCGCTCGACCAGCGCGGCTCCCGGCGCGATGGGTACGAGGCGTCCTTCGAGAAGATCCTGTCCAAGGAGGCGAGCCTGCTGCTCGGCGACAAGCGATTCCGCGCCGATCTTGAGCGCCACGAGCGCACCGACGAGCGGATCTTCGAGGTCGTCAGCACGCTGGTGAACCGCGTCTTCCAGCGCTACGTGGAGCGGATCCGCGCCGCGAGCTCGACCAGCTTCGTGCGGGTCATCAAGGAGGTCGTCGCGATGGTCTCCTCGAACTTGTTCGTCTCGCTGCCGTACTTCGTCTCCCACCTCTCGCAGTCGGCTGACGCAGGCATCGTCCGCGACGTGCGCAAGAGCTTCTCGTTGAACGACGAGCCGAGGCTGGTGCTGGTGACCGACACGTTCTTCGAGATCAACGGCGTCGCGCGGACGATCCGGCGGATGATCGACGAGGCCGAGCGTCGCGAGATCGACTTCGTCGTGATGACGTGTCTGAGCGAGGAGGAAGAGCGGCGGTGCCTCGCCGATCCGGTCCTGCAGGGCTACGTCGACCGCGGCCGACTCAAGGTCATCCGCCCGATCCTCAGCTTCAGCCTGCCGGAATACAGCGGCCTCCAGGTCCGGATCCCGCCCATTTTGGAGGTGCTTAAGTGGCTCCAAGAGGGCGGATTCCAAAAGATGCAGATCAGCACGCCGGGGCCGATCGGCCTGTGCGGCCTGCTCGCGGCCAAGCTGTTGCAGCTAGAGACCTCCTCGACCTACCACACGAGCTTCCCCGAATACGTCGAGGACTACACAGGCGACATCAGCCTTGAGGCGCTGACCTGGCAGTACATGGTCCTCTTCTACCACTCGGTAGATGAGGTCGTGGTGCCGTCGAAGTGCATCGCGCGTTTGCTCCACGAGCGCGGGCTGCGCAACCGCAAGCTCTTGATCCTGGACCGTTGGGTGGACACCGAGCGGTTCTCGCCGCAGCATCGCTCCCTCGCGTTCTGGGAGCAGTTTGGGCTGCGTGACGCCGGCGACAAGACGCTGTTCCTCTACGTTGGTCGCGTCGGACTCGAGAAGAGCCTCGACGTGATGGCGGCTGCGTTCGCGCGGCTCGCGGCGGCGCGGGACGATGTGCACCTCGTCGTTGTCGGTGACGGGCCCTATCGGGCCGAGCTCGAGCGCCGCCTCGACGGGGCACCCTGCACCTTCACCGGCTTCTTGGAGGGGGATGACCTGCTGACAGCGTTCGCGTCGGCGGACGTGAAGCTGTTCCCGAGCACCACGGACACCTGGGGCAACGCGCCGCTCGAAGCGCAGGCTTCGGGGCTGCCGGTGGTGGTCTCGGACCAGGGTGGGCCGCAGGAGCTGATGCGCGACGGCGTGACGGGCTACGTCGTGCGCGGCGGGGACGTCGACGATCTCCACGGCGCGATGAGCCGGCTGATGGACGGCGAGAACCTGCAGGCGATGGGCGCGCGGGCGCGCCAGTTCGCTGTCGAAGGGGCGGTCGACGAGCCCTTCTCTGCGATCCTCGACGCGCCGCGCTACCGGAAGCGGGTGAAGGCCGCCAAGAAGCTGGCCAAGCTCGCTGAGCCGGTCGACGCGACCGAGTTCCTCGACAGCTTCCTCATTGACCACCGCGAGTCGCTGGGCCAGGAGGCGGGGGCGTGATCGACGTCCTCATCTGGGCCAGCGTCGCCGTCGCCGTGGCATACGTCGCGAGGCGCGTCGTCGTGCGCCTGCAGCTGTCCCGCGCGAAGCACCCGTCCCTGCGTGGCCACGCGAAGATGGCGCGGCGCGTGGCGAGGCTGGTGCCCTTCTATGAATACGGCGACGACGAGTTTTTCTCGTGCGATCGGGCGCCGGCGGACGTCGTCGAGCGACGGCGCGCGGCCTTCGAGCGGATCGGCGAGCAGCTGCGCGCGCGCGCGCCGAAGACGCTGCGCAGATCAAAGGGGCTCGAGGAGGGGTTGTCGGACGCCCGGTTCGTGAGCCACTACCGGGTGCCGTTCCAGTTCCGCAATCGGGTCCGGACG
>JAYYEE010000152.1:0-6139 GCA_036160175.1 Planctomycetota bacterium | reverse complement strand
CTACGACGTGCACCGACCTGGCTTCGCGGCGTTCGGTGGGCGGCCATCGTGGCTCCCGAACGAGTCGGGCCCCGGCAGCTTCTTGGACGCCAACGGGGCGCCCTGGGTGTTCGAGGTCGGGACGGATTGGCGGTTCCCGCTTGAGACGGTCGGGATCGGGTCGGTCTACTCACGCTTCGGCAGCTGGGTCACCTCTGCGGGTGGCGTCGACGCCGATTGGTATCGTTACGTCACGCCGGGCCAGGAAAGCTTCGTCAGCGACGAGATCTCGACGTTCGTGACGCCGCGCGCCTGGAGTTTGTTGGTCCGTTAGGTCGGCCCGGGCTGCGGTTGTCGCCGGTTGCGGCGCTGGCTCTTCGGCGCCTCGCGCCGCTTGACCGCAGCGACGGTCCGGGTAGACCAGCGGGCATGACGACGATGCTCCGGCGCTCTCTCGCACTCTCGGCCACGCTGCTGCTCGCTGGCGGCTGCGTCAACGGTCGCGGCGCGCGGTCGGCGTGGTTGACGGACAGCGGCGCCCAGCAGTCGCGACGTGAGATGATGCGCGCGATGTTCGTGGGGTCTGGCTTGGCGAACACCGTCGTCGGGTTCGTGACCCGCGACGGCGTGCAGGAGTTCGTCCCCATGGGCACGCGGAGCGTCGGGGGCGCTGCGAAGGTCGACGCCGACACCCTCTATGACATCGCGTCGATGACTAAGGCGATCACGGCGACCGCCGCGCTGCAGCTGGTCGAGCAGGGCAAGCTCAGCCTCGATGAGCCCGTCGAGGGGATCTTGCCCGAGCTGCGCCAGATCCAGATCTTGCAAGCGGACGGGAGCCGTCGTGCGCCGAGCCGCCCGTTGACGCTGCGCGACCTCCTTCGCCATACGTCGGGCTTCGCCTACTTCTTCAACACACCCGTGATCGCTGCGGAGCTTGAGCTCGATCCGGTGACGGGCTTCCCCAAGCCAGAGGTCTTGGAGGAGGGGGTCTACGACTGGGGGTTCGACGTGCAGCCGCGGCGTATCTTCGACGCCGGTGAGCGCTGGTGCTACGGGCGGGGCGTAGGCGTCGCGGGGCGCGTGGTCGAGCGCGTGTCCGGCCTCGACCTGGACACCTACTTCAAGCGACACATCTTCGCGCCGCTTGGGATGACTCGGTCGGGATACAACGTTTCCGCAGAGCTGATGCGCGAGCGCGCGGTGATGCACGCACGTGACGCCGTGAGCGGCGAGCTCGCGGCGCTACCCGACGTAAGGCCGGCGCCGATGGAGCGCTTCTACGGCGGGGGGGGCTTGCTGAGCACTCCCCGTGACTACGCGAGGTTCCTCCGGTGCCTGCTCAACGGCGGCGAGCTCGACGGCGTGCGGATCCTCGGCGAAGAGATGGTGGCGCTGATGACCGCCGACCAACTCCCAGATGGTGTGCGGGTCAATATGGCGGCGATGCCGGGCGTCGACACGAGCGACCGCCGCTCGTTCGTGAGCGAGTTTGACGACGGCTACAGCTTGGCGTGGGCGATCGAGGTCGGCGGTGAAGACGGCAGCAGGCCCGAGGGTGTCGGGTATTGGTCGGGGATCTTCAACACCTACTACACCGTCGACCCGGCGCGCGGCGTCGCGATCATGAGCTTCACGCAGCTGATGCCGTTTGACGACGCCGCCGCTTACGAGCTCTACCGCACCTACGAAGACGCGGTCTACTCTGCGCTGCGCTGACGCAGGGAAGCAGCGCGTCGCCCGGCGCCGTTAGCTGGTCGCGGCGAGCAGCCCATTGAGGAGCTCTGCTGTCTCCGCCGCGGCCTCCCACATCGGGTAGTGCCCTGGGCCTTCGAGCACGTGCAGGGACGCGCCCTCGACGTGGTCGACGATCGCCTGCTGCAGGAAGGCTGGCGGCAAGAACGGGTCTGAAGTCGTGATGACGTGCGTCTCTGCGCGGATCTGCGCGAGGCGGTCCTCGAACCCGCCAGCGGTCCATGCGAGCAGCGAGGCTCGAATGGCGTCCGCGTCGACCGTGCTCGCGATCTCAAGGAGCCGATCTTTCGCGGGAGCTTCGAGGCGCACGCACGCGAGGTCGAGGATCACGCCTTGCTTCTCTCGATCACCCGCCGACGCGCTGAACAGCGCCATCGCGTCTTCAGGGAGCGGCATGCCTCCTGCCGGGACTGGGTTCAGCAGGATGAGCTTATCCACGCGCTGTGGTTGGGAAGCGGCGACCAGCTGCGCGATCGCGCCGCCCATGCTGTGCCCAACTAGCGTCGCCCGCCCGACGCGATCTAGGACCGCGGCGACGTCGGCGGCGTAGTCTTCTAGCTCGTAGCGATCCGCGCGATCCGAGTCGCCAGCTCCTCTGAGGTCTACGGCGAACACTCGCGCGTTGGCTGCGAGCGCGTCGCAAAGCGGATCAAAAACCGCGCTGCTCATCATCCAGCCGTGGATGAGCACGACCGCCGGGCCGTTCTCTCCCAGCTCCTGTACGTTTATTGACCGACCCGACCCGTCAGAGATCTTCATTCGTCATCATCCTTATAGCTTCGTCGTCATCCTATAGACGTGATCGGAGCGTGCGACCCCGCCTAAGCGTGGTTGAACACCATGTATGGGTTCAGTCTGTGTCGAGTAGCTGCGCGACGGCTGCCCGAACGCCTTCCAATGTGAAGGGCTTATGGAGCAACGGCGCGCCATCAATAGCGCCGCGCTTGACGGCCTCGTCGTCGGCGTAGCCTGACACGAACAAGACCTTCAGCTCCGGTTTCATGAGCTTCATCTTCTGCGCGAGCTCGCCGCCGGTCATGCCAGGCATTACGACGTCGGTGATCAGCACGTCGATCTCCGAGATGTGGCGGCGCGCGATCGCGAGCGCCTCTGTGCCGTTCTCAGCAGCTCTGACGGTGTGGCCGGCGGCGCTGAGCATGCGTCCCAGGATTCGCCGCACGTCCCCGTTGTCTTCGGCGAGCAATATCGAGGCGTCCTGCTCGAGTTGCTCCCGTTCATCTTCAACTGCCGCTTCGACTTGCGGTGCCTCGCTCATCGGGAGCTGCACACGGAACGTGGCGCCCTCACCGGGCTCGCTCTCAACGGTCACGTCTCCGCCGCTCTGGTGCGCGACGCCGTACACGGAGGCGAGCCCGAGGCCGGTGCCCTTGCCGGTCTCTTTGGTCGTGAAGAACGGGTCGAAGATGTGGGCCGCCGTTTCGGCGTCGATGCCCTCGCCGGTGTCGCTTACGGACAACTGGGCCCAGGTTTGTCCGCTGTGTTCGACGCGCGAGGTCGTGATCCGGAGCTCCCCGCCGCTCGGCATGGCGTCGCGGGCGTTGGTCGCCAAGTTTATAAGGACTTGCTCCATTTGGATCGGGTCGACGTGCACCCAGATCGGCTGCTCAGCGAGTGCGACGGTCACTGTGATGTCTGTCCCGATTAGGCGCGACACCATGTTATTCGTGGTTTGAACAACCTCGTTGAGGTCGACGATCTGCACGTGCAAGACCTGTCGCCGAGAGAAGGCGAGCAGCTGCTGCGTCAGCGCGGCGGCCCGCTCTGCCGCGAGGTGAATCGCGTCGGCGGCCTCCTGAAGCTCGCTCGCGGAGTCGACCTCGGCGAGGCCGTCGCTGTAGCCCAAGATCACGGTGAGCAGGTTGTTGAAGTCGTGCGCGATGCCGCCTGCAAGGCGCCCGATCGCCTCGAGCTTCGTCGCTTGGCGATTTTGTTCCTCGAGGATCTTTCGCTGCGTGATGTCTTCCAGGATAGCCATGGCGCCGATGACGTCTCCCTGATCGTCTCGGACTGGGGCCGTCGAGATCGCGATGTAGACGCGGCTGCCGTCGCTGGTTTGGCGTTCCGCTTCGACGCCGTTGAACCCTTGGCCGCTGATCACGGTCTGGAAGAACCCTTCGAAGCGCTCCCACTCATCCGCTGGCACTAGCGGATAGGGCTTGCCGAGGACCTCTTCCTGTGACCAGCCGAAGATCCGCTCACAGGCTGGGTTCCACATCGTCACCCGCATCTGGAGATCGAGCGTTAAGATCGCGACCGGCGAGGACTCGACGAGCGGTTGCAAGATCCGAGCTTGCTCGCTGCTGGTCAGGGCGGCCGTCGTCGCGGGCTTCACGACGTGCACGGCTTCGCCCGTGGATCTGTTTTGCGTCGTCTTTACCCAGGCGCGCCCGCCGTGGACGAAGGGGCCATCGCGCTTCAGGAGGTCGGGGTCGTCAGCGAGCCAGCCCGCGAGCGGCCCCGCCGTGTGCGTCCTGCGGCCTGCGCTGTCGGTGATGCAGACGAAGACCTCGCTGTGACCTAGCGCTTCGATCCAATCGCTCACCCCAAGCTCCATCGCGCCGTTAGCATAACGGCTGCCGTACGCTACGCCATGCGAGGGCGCGGACAGCGGCTCCATAGATGGTCGGCCCTGATACACAGCGCTCGTCAGAGCATCGCGAAGCTGGCTCAGGCCGGCTGGTCTACCTCTGCTACGGCGACAGCGAGCGGCACTGGCTGGAGCTCCGCGCGAGCCTCCTGAGCGCGCTCCGGCACCTCCCCTGCGAATGCGGGGTCACCGTGGTCGTCGCGACAGATCGCCCTGAGCGCGTCCACGCCTTGGGGCTCGACGTCGAGGTCGCGGACCTGGAAGCGGCGGCGCTGGCGCGCTGGCGAGGGCGCCACGACTACAACCATCGGATCAAGAACGCGGTCGTCCCGTGGCTGCTCGACCGCTACGAGGCGCCGGTTTGCCTGGTCGACACCGACACCTTCTTCATCGCCTCACCGGTCAAGCTGTTCGACCGAGTGGGTCCTGGTCGCGCGCTGATGCACGCGCCTGAGTCTCCCGGCGCCGGGGAGCATATCGCGCGCGCGCTGGATGGGGTGACGTTCCGATCGCCGCTCGGCGGAGCGTGGCGCTTCGTGGAGGGCGGCGTCGATGTTTGGAACTCGGGCGTGATCGGCGTGGACCCCGCGGACCGCGCGGTCCTGGACGAAGTGTTGTGGCTGTCGGACGAGGTCTATGACCGCGCAAAGATCTTCAACGTCGAGCAGTTCGCGTTCGCGCAGGTGCTCCTGCGGCGGACCGACGTGTCGAAGGCAGACGACGTGGTCGTGCACTACTGGGGCGCGTACCGCCCGTTCTTTCACGTCAGAGCGCGGCGGGCCTTCGCGCGGGTCGAGGGCGGCTCAGTCGAAGAGCAGGTCGCGGTGACGGCGGACCTGCACGCAGCGCCGCCCAGGCACCCCACGTTGCGGCGGTTGAGCCTGCGTCTATGGAGGTGGTGGCGCGGTCACGACGCGCGCGTCTTGTCGGCCGCGCTCGCGGCGGTGGCCGGTGATCCGCGGCGCCCAGGCGACCCAGACTTACAGAGGATCTGGCGCGACCTCGCGCGGATGTGGATGGAAGAGGCTGACGCTGTCGAGCTCGCGCGCTCTTCAAGGTGGTTCGCGGGCGTGCGTGATGCGGCGTCGCTGGAGCTGCTAGACCAGGGAGAGCGTGAGCGCTGGCGACAGCTGTGGGAGCGACCCTGAGCGCGGGGTAGAGCGCGTCGGCCACGCGAGCATTCGGTATGCGCGCGCGCTATGGTCGGGCGACGACCATGAGTGAGCAAATCCAAGCAGGCGACGCAGGCGTGGACGCAGGCGCCGAGGGCGAGCAGTCGAAGCCGCCTGCCGCGTCGCGGGGCGGCCGAAAGCGACGGGCGCTCGCGTTGGTCGTCGGCCTCCTGCTCGCCAGCGTTGTCTTCGAGCTCGGGTCGGCGCTGGTCATCACGACGGAGCTGCTCCCTGCGCGGGTGCCGTCGTATTCCATGACCGCGTCGGCCGCTGGTTTCTGGGGCGACCTGAGCGAGACGTTCGGCGCGTGGCATCCGCCTAACACGCGATACCTGCACCAGATGGCGTGCTTCAGGGTCTTCTACGAGAGCACCGCGCAGGGAGCGGGTGACGTCGCGCGGCGCCGCGAGCCCGACGGGCCCCGGGTGGTCGTGCTCGGCGACTCGTTCATGGAGGGGTATGGCGTCGACGCGGAGGCGCGGCTCTCGAACGTGCTCGAGGGCGCCACAGGCATACCGCACCTCAACTTCGGCGCGAGCGGGAACGCCGGGTCGACGCACGCGTTCGCGCTCTACAGCACGTTCGCGTCTGGCTTCGCGCACGACGCAGTGGTCGCCTCGATCCT
>JAYYEE010000151.1:0-5706 GCA_036160175.1 Planctomycetota bacterium | reverse complement strand
TTCCTCGGGATGGGCATCCCGCTGCGCAACGGTTACGGGCTGACAGAGACCAGCCCGGTCGCGGCGATCCGCCTCCCGCACCAAACGCAGCCCGGTCACATCGGGCCGCCGCTGCCAGAGACCCAAGTAGAAGCTCGCAAGGACGACGGCAGCGCGTGCGGCCCCAACGAGACCGGCGTGCTCTGGATCAAGGGGCCCCAGGTCATGAGCGGCTACTACCGCAACCCGACGCGCACAGCCGAGGTGTTGACCGAAGACGGCTGGTTCAACAGCGGGGATCTCGGGCACTGTGACGAGCACGGCAACCTGTGGATCACCGGGCGCGCCAAGGACACGATCGTGCTCGCCGGCGGCGAGAACGTCGAGCCAGAGCCCATCGAGACGCTGATCAAGACCTCACCGCTGATCGAGCAAGCCGTGGTCGTCGGACAAGACGAGAAGGCGCTCGGCGTCCTGATCGTGCCCTCTGCGGACGCGCTGGAGCACGAGATCCCGAAGTCCGAGTGGGACGTGCGCGGAGACGCGCTCCAGGGCGACGGAGTCAAGAAGCTCTTCCGCGGCGAGCTCGATCGTCTCGTCACGCGCGAGAACGGTTGCCGGCCGACCGACCGGATCGCGACGCTGCAAGTGCTGGCCGAGGGTCTGACCCCAGACAACGGGCTCTTGACGCAGACGCTCAAGGTGCGCCGGCACGTCGTCGCAGAGCGCTACGCTGAGCTCATCGCGGCGCTGTTCCGGCGCGACTGAGCGGCAGCACCTGCGGCAGACCGTCGCGTCGCGGCTCCACGCGGCCGAGCAACGACGCCAACCAATCACCTGCGCGCGCGCAAGCGGCTGGGAGCGGTGCCCCGTGGGCTAGGCGCGACGCGATCGCGCTGGCGAGCGCGCAGCCGGTCCCGCGCACCGGGCCGCAGCCCAACCGCGGCCTCGCCCATCGCGTCGAAGCTCCGTCGATCCACAGCTCGTCCACGGCCTCCGCGCCGGTTCCGTGGCCGCCCTTGCGCAGCACCGCGCCTGCGCCCGCGGCGAGGAGCGCGGCGGGAGCGCCTGCGGCGAGCGCCTGGAGCTCGTGCGCGTTGGGGGTCACCAACGCCGCGAGCGGCGCCAAGTGCGCGCGGGAGGCCGCGACCAGCGCCGCGCCCGGCTCCATCCCGCCGGCCGTCGCAGACAGCACCGGGTCGACGACGACGGGCACCTCCGGGGCCAGCGGCGCAAGGACCGCAGCCACGTCCGCGACGAGCGCGGCGTCACCGAGGAAGCCGATTTTGACCGCGGCGACAGGTCCGTCGGCCAAGACCGCGGTGACCTGCGCGCGCCACACCGCGGCCGGGATGGGCTCCGCGCGGTCGAAGCCGCGCAGGCTCTGGACCGTCGCCGTCAGCGCGACCGGCAGCGGCTCCACCTCGTGCAGCGCGGCGACCGTCGCGTCGACGGTCACCCCCGCGCCCCCGCTCGGGTCGAGTCCGCCGAGTATGAGCAACCGCGTCATCGCAGCGCTCCGCGCGCTAAGGCCGCACGTGGGCCCGTAGATGAGGGACACGCGTGCGTCACGATACGAAGGACCGGCGGCGGGGCCACGTCACGTCAGTCGTCGTCTTCGCCGAGCGTCGCGGCGTTGGTGCCCGAGACGCCCATCTTCTCGAGCACGTTGCGCTCGAGGCGCCGTTCGAGCCGACG
Organism: Planctomycetota bacterium; assembly: GCA_036160175.1. Classification (GTDB taxonomy): domain Bacteria; phylum Planctomycetota; class UBA1135; order UBA1135; family UBA2386. Next base: position 4,029 of record JAYYEE010000151.1, on the reverse strand, counting down.
GAGCGTCCTCGAGTCCGCGGAATCGAGCGTGATCGAGCCGCCCGCGACCGAGCCGTGGCCGCCGCAAGAGCCGTCCTCGCCCTCCATACCCGCCTTGATGAGGCTCCACGCGTCGCCGCCGACCTCGGTGCGGACGGAGACGCAGTAGCTCTGGCCGACGAGCCCGCCGCAGAACACGGCCCGCACGCCTTCCATGCGGAGCAGCAAATCCGCGACCTCGGCGACCATCTCCGCGCTCGTCGTACGACCCAGCGAGCAGAGGGTCAGGCCGTCGTAGAGGCGCGCCTTACCGAGCGCGTCCTTGAGCGTCCGGAAGTAGGCCGCGGGCAAGCGCGGGTTGGTGATGGCCGCGAGCGCCTGGCGGTCCATGTGCTGCGAGAGGAACTCGAACACCTGCACGTCGAGGTCGCTCACGTTGCGCGAGAGGTCCGCTGTATCTGTGCGCACGCCGTACGCGAGCGCGGTCGCGGCCTGCGTGCTCGGGGCGAGCCCGGCGTGCATCAAGTAGCTCGCGACGATCGTGCTGGTCGCGCCGATCTCCGTGCGGACGTCGACGAATGGCGTCACGGCCGCGTCAATCGCGGAGTCGTTGCACTGGTGGTGGTCGACGACGATGTCGACGGTGCTCCCGGCTGGTACAAACGTGTGCCCGAAGCCGGGCTGCGTATCGACCAACGCGACGCAGTCGAAGTCGCTGAGCTTGATCGCGTCGAGCCGCTCCATCTCGATCTTCAACTCCCGCACCATCGCTTGGTTCTCCGCGCGCAGGATCTTGCCGGTGATGGCCAGCTTGCTGTCGCAACCAGCCGCGAGGCGAGCGTACTCCTGCAGTCCCACCGCGCCCCCCAGCGAGTCAGGGTCGGGGTTGTTGTGCGTCAGCACCAACAGGCGCTTGCGCTGACGCAGCAGGTCGCGGAGCGCGTCCGCGCGCGCAGCGCCGCTTGTTGCAGACTTGGCCAAGGGAGGGTTCATGATCACAAGCGCGATCGGGCTGCGGATACGCCCGCCGTCGACGCGACGGCCGCCCGACGTGGGTCAGAGGCCATGTTTGTCGAGGCAAGAGCGCATGCCTGGCATCTCTCCAGGGTTGACGGAGGGATCGAGCTCGAGCACGACCGGGAAGGCATTCCCGGTATGGGGTACATAGGAGGCGCAGAGCCCGTAGTCCACCCCGCCCGAACCCGGGGGCAGGTAGAGGCCCTCTGGCGACGCGTCTCCCAGGGTCATCCCGCGCATCCGGCTGCCAAACCGCTCCATCCACTCACCCTGCGGCTCACCCGCCACTTGCTCCCTGCGGGCACAGATGCCGGCGTCGTGCCAATATCCGAGCCGGAGGTGCGCCAAGTCATCGAACAGGTCCTGCAGCGCCTCTGGGTCCACCACCGAACGCAGGCTCCGGCTCTGCGTAACGCAGAACTCCATTTCTGGGAATGCTTTAGCGATGCCGTACACCTCGCGGCACGCGCGATCGACGGCGGCGTCACGCCCGACGTTGCGCCGCGCGAGGAGCGCACTCGCCCGCTGTTCGCTCCAAGCGTAGGCGGGCTCGCCGAGGTCTTCGGCCTCGATCTCCCCGATGACACCGACGACCCCGAGGTCGACCACCACCAAAGGAGCCCCGAGGATCCGCGCGGTTTGCACCGCGTCCCCCACCGCGCGCCGCGCGACCTCACGCTCCCCCGCAGACTCGGCAGTCAGCCCCATCATGGGCGATCGGTCCGAGAGCGGCGCGCCGGCGCGCACCCCGGCGAACCGCACCGGGAGGTCAGCCGCGGCGGCGCGCAGCGCGGTCCAATCGACCGCGCGCGGCCCCGGCGATGCACTGATCCCCGCAAATCCATTTTCTAGGAGCGAAACCAGCAACTTGGCAGGGTCGCTGGGTCCGTGCACCGTGGCCCAAGAGGCCGCCAGGAATCTCTGGACTTGCATGGTCTGTGGGGCTTTCGAAGGTCCGCGCGACGGCGCTAACGTGCGATTGTCCCGCGCCACCTGACGAATCCAATAGCGCAGCCAAGACGATGCACCGAAGCTTCCTTTTCTGTTCCGTCCTCGCCCTGCTGGGCTCTCTCAGCGGCTGCCGCGCGCAAGGCGAGAGCCGCGCGCTGAAGGAGGCCGTCACCAAGCTCGAACAGCAGATGAAGGAGGTCGATCGCTACCTCACGGACCGGCAACGCACGGCAGAGCGACAGGCCCAACAGCGCGGCGAAGCCCTCGCGGCGAAGGAGCGCGAACTCCAGGCAGCACAGCGAGCGCTGCAGGCAAAAGACGACGAGCTAGCGCGCGCGCGCACCCAGATGAACGAGCGCGTCGCCGCGCTCGAAGCTCGCGCGGCGGAACAGCAACAACGCGCGGCCGCCGCGGAGAAGGATCTGCGCGCCCAACTCGACGCGGTAACAAAGGACTTAACCGCCAAGCACCAGGCGGAGCGTCGCGCCGCGCAGGATGCGCGCGCGCTCGCGGAGCGGAGCCGCAAAGTGGGCGAGCAGGCCCAACAGGAGATCCTCGACCTGCAAGCCAAGCTCGCAGAGGCGACCGAGCGTAGCAGCAACTTCGAGGCACAGATCTGGGCGTCCAAGACCGCAGCCGACAAGGCCGCCCAGCGGCTCACCGCGCTCGAGAAAGAGCTCGCGGCGGCGTGGAAGAAGGTCCCCGACACGCAGCGCGACCTGGAGCGGCTGGCTGCCGAGCGCGCGGAGATCCAAGCGCTTCGCGACGCCATCGAGGCAGACGCGCGCGCGTCCAACGAGCGCAGCGACAGCCGCGCGCTGCACATCCCTAGAGGCGCAGGCACGCTGATCATCCACGCGGACAGCGGCACCGTGCATGTCCACCTCGACGGCTCGTCGACGCCGGCGCGCGGCGACACGATCCTCCCTGCGCGCGCCCGCGACGCGAGCGCCAAGCCGCGCGCGGTCGACGCACCCAAACGCCTCCGCGCGCTCCCGCCGGCCAAGGCGGGCGCTGGCGCAAAGGCCGACAAGGGCGCCGCGACGGGCGAGCCGCCCGCCGGCTCAACGGAGGGCTGATCTTCGCGAGGACGACCGCGCGCGGATCAGCGACGCAGCCAGAAGTACTCGTTGTAGGGACGGTCGTCGGTGATCTTGACGCTCCGGTCCTCGGGCAGCATCGACTCGACCGTCACGACCCGGTCCGGGTTCAGGATGAACTGCCAGCAGGTCTTGAGGTCCCGGACCTGACCGCCGGTCGCAGCCTTCCCCCACCAGAGCATGTCTGCGCGCGCCGCCTTCGGCATGCGCGCGATCGCCTCATCGATCGACGGTCGCTCCAGCGGTTGGAACGACGCGAGCAGGTGCAAGCCTCGGGCTTGCAGCTCGTACGGCGCCTCGAAGCCCTCCGGCGGCGCGCGGAAGGACTCGATGATCTGCAGGTGCGGGAACGCGTCGTTCAGCGTGTTGACGACTGCCTGCGCGATCTCCTTCTCGCCGCCCGGGAACCACTGCTGCAGCACGCCGGTCGGTGTCAGGCGCTCCTTGAGCACCTCGTAGAACTCAGTGGAGTAGAGCAGGCTGGAGCCGCCCGCTTCGACCGGCGGCGGCGGATCAATCGTGATGAGGTCGAACTTCTCTTCGGTGCGCGACAAGAACCGGCGGCCGTCATCAACGACCACGCGCGCGCCCGGCATTGCGAGGTGCTGCTCCGCGTCGTCCCAGAAGAAGCCGAACGACTCCACGACGCTGGGGACGAGCTCGACGGCCGTCGCCTTCCCAGGCCACGACAACAACGAGCGGAACGTCGTCCCCATGCCGAAGCAGATGACGCACGTCGACTCCGGCATCGCTCCCCTCATGACCAGCGGCAGATGCGCCATCACCATCGTCTCTGGCACGAGCTCGGTGATGCCCACGCCGTTGACCAAGAGGCGCTTCTTCATGCCCTCCCCGAACGCGACGACGCTGGCCGTTGAGTCTCGCCGGACCTCGGCGTGTTGGTTGTCGCGCGGGTCTTGGTGGGTCCGCGTGGTGTAGATCGCCAGCAGCAGCGCGCCCACTGCGGCGGCCGTCGCCCTCA
>JAYYEE010000150.1:0-10703 GCA_036160175.1 Planctomycetota bacterium | reverse complement strand
TCCGGTCAAAGACGGCCGGTCGCGCTCCGCGAGGCGCTCCACGAGCAGCGAGGGGGGGGCCTCTACGTAGATGACGTGCGCGCGCGCTCGCAGCAGCCGCCGCGCGGCGGCTGTCTCGACGACGCCCCCGCCGGTCGCGATCACCGCGCCTGCTGCCAGCGACGCGTCGAGGACGTCCAGCTCAAGCTCTCGGAAGGTCGCCCAGCTGTGACGGTCGACGAACGACGCGATGGGGCCGTGTTGTTGCTCGAACACTTCGTCTGCGTCGACGAAGCGCGCTGCGAGGTGGTCGGCGAGCGCGCGGCCGAGCGTGGACTTGCCTGCGCCGCGCATGCCGACGAGCGCGATCGGGCGCCGACTAAGCCGCACGCGGTCGAGGTCATCCCAGAACGACGGGTAGCTCTTCGCGACGCAGCCGGCGTCGAGCACAGCGATCCCTGGGACGACGGTGCCGAGCATGGCGAGCGCCATCGCGACGCGGTGGTCGCCCTCGGGGTCGATGACAGCGCCGCGCAGCGCCGCGCCGCCGCGGACGGTCACCCCGTCGTCGTGCACGTCCAGGTCGGCCCCGCAGCGCCGCAGCTCGCGCGCGATGACGGCGACGCGGTCACACTCTTTGGCGCGGACGTTCTCTGCGCCCACCAATCGCGTGGTTCCGGCTCGGAGCGCCGCGTAGCAGGCGAGGTTCAAGAACTGGTCGGGCATCGGCGCGACGTCGATCGTGCGATCCGTCTCGCCGAACGACGCGTCGAGCACCGCTTGTAAGGCCTCATCAGCCTGCGCGGACTCGCGCCGCAGGTTGCCCCCTTGGATGCGGGACGAGGTCAGCTGGTTGATGCAGCTCCAAGCGCCCATGGCGCTCCAGTCGCCGCCGACGGTGACCTCGCTCGGGGTGTCGCCGTAGCCGTGCGCGACCTTCGCGCTGAGGTCGCCGAGCTCGACGCGGACGCCGAAGGTCTGCATGGCGCGCGCGGTGAGCTCCGCGTAGCTGCGAGACGCGAGCGGTCCGGTGACCTCGATCTCTAGGCCGCGCGGAAGGGCCGCTCCGACCAACAAGAGCGATGAAAGAAACTGACTCGAGACGCGGCCGTCGACGGCGACGGCGCCGCCCGATGGCCTCCCGCCAGACACGCGCCAGCCTTGCTCGGTTGGTTCGACGTCCACGCCGAGCGCGCGCCACGCCTCGGCGAGCGGCCGCATCGGGCGAGACCGCATCCGCTCGTCAGCGTGGATGTCCCACACTCCTGGGGTGATCGCGGCGACGGACACCAAGAAGCGCGTCGCCGTGCCGGCGTTGCCGCAGTAGAGCGCGCCGCTGCGCGGCGGATCGGGTCGCCGCGGCCCAACCTGGGCGGTCTCTGCCTGGTCGTCGAGCTCCGCGCAGAAGCCCAGCGCCGCGAGGCCTGCGATGAGGTGTCGGACGTCGTCCGACGGGGTGACGCCGACCAGGCGGACCTGTCGGCCGCTGAGCGCCGCCAACACCAGCAGCCGGTTGGCCTCGCTCTTGCTGCCCGGCAAAAGGAGCTCGACGTCGGACGGGAACGCCAGCGGCGCGACCTCGCGCGCCGTCACGCCAACGCCTCGGCGAGCGCATCGAGCGTGAGGGTGACGACCTCGCCAGCGCCCAGCGCGCGCGGGACAAACATGGGGACGTCGCCGCGCGATGCCTTCTTGTCGCTCTTTGCGCGCTCCCATAGTTGCGTCGCGTCGCGGAGGTCCTCGGGGATCTCCGTCGCGGCGCCGAGCGCGCGCAGCAGCGCCTCGACGCGGGCGGTGACCGCCGGGTCGACGCGCGCGGCGCGGCACTCCGCGACGAGGCCCATGGCGACCGCGGCGCCGTGTCGGAGCCGCCCGGCGGCGAGGCTCTCGACGGCGTGTCCGATAGTGTGGCCCGCGTTGAGCGCGCGGCGGCGATCGCCCTCGTGCTCGTCAGCGAGCACGACCGCCATCTTCATCTCGACGGCGGCGGCGATCGCGCGCTCGGTCGCGTCCGCGTCGCGCGCGCGCAGCAGCGGCGCGAGGTGCTCCAGCTCGGCGAAGCGCGATGCGTCGAGGACCGCCGCCTTCTTGACGACTTCGACGAGGCCCTCGCAGAAGAGCTCGTCTGGCAGCGACGCGAGCCAGTCGGTGTCCATGACGATCGCGTCGGGCTGCCGGATCGTACCGAGCCGGTTCTTGAGGCCGCTGTGATCGACGCCGTTCTTGCCGCCGAGCGCGGCATCGCACATCGCGAGCGTCGTCGTCGGGCAAGCGACGAACGGGACGCCGCGGAGGTAGATGGAGGCGACGAAACCCACCAGGTCGGTGACCGTGCCGCCGCCGACCGCGACAATCACGGCGGCGCGCGTCGCGCCGGCGCGGTGCAGCTGGTCGGCGAGGTCGCCGACGGCGCGCAGCTGCTTCGTCTCTGGGTCGCCAGAGATCGGCACCGTCGCCGTCGCCTGGAGCGTCACTGCGACCTCGGCGGCGAGGCGGGCCATGCCCTGATCGTGCACGACGACGACCCCGTGCGGTTGGAGTCCCGCGACGACGTCGGGGAGTCTCTGGCTCACGCCGCGGCCGAGCAGCACCTGCGAAGAATGCGCGCTGGAGAAGGAGAACGTCTGGTCCATGGTGCCGTCCGCCACAAGGTATGCGACACGGGCGCGAAGTTCTCAATCGGGGCGCGTCGCCCGAGAGATCGTCAGGCTCGCGAGGTCGCGTGGTCGGCGGGCCGCGCGTCGGCGCGGGCGCGCGGCGTCGGCGAGAGCCAGCGCCCGAACCAGCGAACGAGCCGCGGCATCACCACGTAGCTCATGAGGGGGACCGCGACCGCCGTGGCGACGAGCGTCAGCACCGGGAGCGGCATCTCGCTGCGCAGCCCCTCTGGCAGCAACCAGAGCAGCAGCGTGATGGTCGGGTAAATCCCCAACCAGTTCAGCAAGGTCAGTCGATGGTGACTGACCTGCGTCCGCTCGTGATGTTGCCGCTGCGCGCGATCCATTTGAGGCACCTTTTCGGCGCCTCAGCGCTCAGCGATGCACGAAATCTGCCTTGGACTTCGGCCCGTTGGTCAGGAAGTTCTGCACGCCGATTCGCATGTCCTCGGTGCCACAGACCTCTCCGAAGCACTTGGCTTCGAACGGCACAGCCTCGGCGAGCGGAAGTTTCGCGGCGCCCAAGATCGCCTTCTGCAAGATCTCGTCGACCTTGCGTGAGAGGTGGCCGATCTCGACCTGGGGAAGCTGCTCAGGGACATCCTGCACCGGGCCTTCGTCCATCCGCGAGCGCGGCGCCTCGCCTTCTGCCATGTCGCGACACAGCGCGACCGCGCGGTCGACGAGGTCGCCCTCGACCTCCTCGCGGATCAGACCGAACGCGAGCGCCTTCTCAGAGCTGATGGGCCGCGTCGTGCGCAACATCATGTTGGCGTTCTCGAAGCCGACGAGCCGCGGCAGGCGCACCGTGCCGCCGGCGCCCGGGATGATGCCGAGGTTGGCCTCAGGCTGGCCCGCCAGCACCTTGAGGCCCTTCTTGGCGACGCGCGCTTCGCACGCCATCGCCGTCTCGATGCCGCCGCCGAACGCGAGGCCGTTGAGCGCGGCGACCGTCGGCTTCTGCACCGCCTGGACCGCGTCGACGCATTGCTGCGAGGTGCGCGAGGTCTGCTCGCCCATCTCGACGCTGTCGATCTTGGCCAGGAAGTTGACGTCTGCGCCGCTGACGAACGCCTTCTTACCGAAGCCGGTCAGCACGACGCCCTTGACCGAAGCGTCCGCGTCGCACTCCTCGAAGCGGCGTTGCAGCTCGCGGAAGACGTCCTGGTCGAGCGCGTTGAGCACCTTGGGGCGGCGGATCGTCAGCACGGCGACGCCGTCGCGGTCCTGGCGGAGGATCACCGGGATGTCGAACGGCGCGCCGTCCTTGCCGTGCTCCTCGATGCACTTCGGTACCGGGAAGCCCGTGTAGTCCGCGGCGTAGGCCTGCACCAGCGCCAGCGCCTTGTCGGTGCCGACTTCGTTCATGAACGAGAACGCGGGCTTCATATCGAGCCCGACGTCGAGGCCCATGTTGAAGTCCGCGACCGAGATCAGGCCGGCGTCGACGATCTCGCCGCACAGACCGAAGTAGGCGCCCATCAGCGCGTCGCGCACGGTGGCCGCGACGTCGTCCGCGACCTCGACCTTCTCGCCGCGTGCGGGGACGTCCCAGTGCTCGCCCTTCTCGACCTTATCCTTCAGGGAGTCGGGGGTGCGGAAGTAGGGGCCGATCTTGGTCGTGTAGTTGTCGAGGCCGACGGCGGTGATCGGGTTGCCGCCGGTCAGGTTCATCGCGGTGAACGAGCCGACGCCCATCTTGAAGGTGCGCTTGCAGACGACGTCGATCTCCTTGGTCGACGCGACGCCGCGCTCGGCGAGCAGCGCGCAGGCGTAGAACAAGCCCTCAAAGACCGGGTCGAGCGCGTAGCCGTAGCGCGACTGGACCTCGATCGGGACCTTGCCGATCTGCTCATAGAACGACATCAGCCACTTGGTGGTGGCGTCGTCGGTGTCCTTGCCAGGGACCACTTCGACCAGCAGGTTGCGCTCGGCCGGGAAGAAGTAGTGCACGACGCCGGTGCGGCCCTTGTGGGCGCTGTTGGCGAAGATCACCTCGGGCTCGAGGTGCGAGCTGTTGCTGCACAGGATCGCGTCGTCAGCGACGAGCCCCTCGACCATCGAGAAGATCTTGCCCTTGAGCTCCTTGTTCTCGGTCGCGGCCTCGACGACGAGCTCGGCGCCGCGGATATCCTCGTAGTCGGTGGTCCAAGAGACGCTGGAGACCATCTTGGCCTGCTGCTCCTCGCTGAACGCGCCGGTCTCGACGCCTTTTCGGACCTTCTTCTCCAGCTTCTGCTGGCCGCCGGCCAGCGCGTCCTCGCTGACGTCGACGACCACGGTCTGCACCCCGAACGGGCTCAGGACCTTGGTGAAGTAGAGGGCGATGTCCGGGCCGATCTGGCCCGAGCCGATGACGGCGACCTTGCGGATCTCGCGACCTTGGTGGGTGAAGCTCATGGGTTTCTCGTTTCGGGGGGAAACAGGATAGCGATGCACCCGCGGCGGCGGAAGTCTGAGCCCAACCTGCTAGCGAGATGGCGATGTCGGCTGCGTCGAAGAATCTTGGTTGGCCCTCGTGGGCGGAGTCATGAGGGATACGTAGTAGACGCATGCACGCTCTTGACGGCGCGCAGCGATGGGCTGCTATCACCTTTCGTTGCAGCATCTTGTTCCTCATGTCGGCCAGCGTCCTCGGGCAGGGCGGGTCGCGCACCGAGGGTCGTGACCTCGCGCGAAAGCTGAGGATGACGCCGCGCAAGGAGCAGCACGCGGTGATCACGCGCGCGCTGACGTGGCTGACGGGCGGCGCGGAGGAGAACGACTATGTCTCGGTCGGTCGCCTCGCGAACTACTTTGGGTTCGTGCGCTTCCGCGTCGCGAGCGGTCACTCCATCAGCCGGGGCGCAGTAGGCCAAGAGGTCTACGCAGCGCTCGACGGGCCGCAGCGCGAGCGGGTCCTGAAGCTGCTCGAGGACCAGTGGCCGGCGCTCGAGGCCTGCAGGCGCGCGCGCCTCCGGATCAACCGGCAGCTCGAGGGGATGCTGGTCGGGGAGTCGGTGTCGCTGGCCGACGTCGAGCGGCTCGGGTCGTGGTTCGGCGAGGCCGAGGCCGCGCTGGGCCTCGCGCTCGCCGAGGGTTTCACGGACATCGTTCGTTCGCTCCGTGCGCCGCAGCGTGCGGAGTTGGCGTCGCTGCGCGGCCGCGCGATGGGTGGCAAGCTCGGGCGGTTTCGCCTTCAGCGCGCGGATAAGGCGGGGCTCGACGAGCGCGTGGGTCGCGGCGGAGACCGTCGGAAGCAAGAGCTGTGGAACCTGACGTCACGGCTGCTCACCTGGGTGACCGGGACGCCGTCGGACAATGACTACGACACTGCGGGCAAGCCCAGCCAGCACTTCGGCTTCGTCGACTTGCGCGTCGACAGCGGCCATGGCATCACGCGCAACGGCCTCGCCGGGGAGATCTCGGAGATCTTGACGTCTGAACAGCGCGCGCCGCTGGTGGCGCTCGTCGACCAGAACCGCGAGGACTTCGACGCGTTCTTTGCCGCGCGCGCGGCGGTCAACCGAGAGCTCGAGCGAGGCCTGCGCGGCGAGCCCATCAACGCGGAAGCGATCCGCGCCCACGGTCGGGAGCAAGGCTTAGCGGAGGCGCGGATGACCTGGCGGCAGGCGCGTGCGTTCCTCGCGCTCCGCGACTCGCTGACGCTCGCGCAGGCAGACCGGATGACGGAGCTGCGCGGTCGATTCACGCTCGGCGAACCCGAGGAGCAACCTTCTGGGCGAGCTGCAGCGCCTCTGGAGGGCGACGAGATCCTGCTCGCGGGTCGGCGCGTCTTCGCGCTCTGCGCGCTCTGCCACGCGCCGCAGAACGGTCGCGGCGTAGGCCCCTCGCTAGACGGGGTCTTCGGCCGCCGCGTCGCAGCCGTCGACGGGTTCGCCTACTCGTCGGCGATGAAGGCGCGGGGCGATCGCGGCGAGCGGTGGACCAGCGATCGGCTCGACGCCTTCCTCAAGAGCCCGCAGCGTCACACGCCCGGGACGATCATGGGCTTCACCGGGATCAACAACCCGGGGCAGCGGGAGTCGCTCGTTGCCTACTTGAAGGCTCTCGCCGAAGGGCGCGGGGCCGAGGGCGAGTCCGGCGCTGGGCCAGCGCGCGCGGTTGAGCCTGGTCGCGAAGAGCGGCAGCAGCTGCGGCGGGGTCAGGGCAACAAGCGCGCTCAGCGGAGCGAGCCGGCCAGAGGTCGGCGGTCGTCGAGCGCCGCGAACGGCGGTGGCCGACCGAACTTCGTCTTCGTGCTCTTCGAAGGGACCGGCGCGGGTTGGGCCAGCACGTCCGTCGCGATGGACGACCGGCTGCCCGACGCGAAAGCGGCCGCAGGCTTGACGCCGAGCCTCGAGCGGCTTGCTCGAGAGGGGATGCGCTTCAGCGACTTCTACGTTTCGGCGCCGCGCTGCACGCCGGCGCGGGCGAGCTTCCTCGCGGGCATGAGCGCGGCCAAGCTCGGGATGACCTACGTGAACGAGGGCGGCCGCGGCAAGCGGCAGAAGCAGAAGCCGGATCGAGGCCGCAAGCAGGCCCGGCCCAGCGGTCCGACCAAGCTCCTGCCGCCGCGGAGCGTCGCCGAGCTGCCGCGCGAGGTGCAGACGATCCCTGAGGTCTTGCGCGACGCGGGCTACGCGACGGCACACTTCGGCAAGTGGCACGTCGGTCGTGAAGCGCCAGCAGAGCACGGCTTCGACGTTCACGACGGTGCCAACTCGAACCGCATCCGCGGCAGCGATCAGAAGCCGAACCCGGAGCAGGCGGTGGCGATCACCGACCGCGGCATCCGCTTCGCGCGCGAGCAGGCTAAGGCCGGTAAGCCCTTCTACCTGCAGTTGTCGCACTACGGTGGCGGCACCGAGGACGAGTCGCGACCCGAGACCCGGCAAGCGCTCGCCGCACAGCTCCGTGGCATGCGAGGCAAGACCGCGTGGCAGACGGCCATCCTGCGAGACATCGACACTGAGGTGGGGCGTCTTCTGGACGCGCTCGCCGCGGCCGGGCTCGCCGATGACACCTACGTGATCGTCTCGTTCGACCACGGCGCGGCTGGGCGCAACGCCAACCTCCCGCTCACCGGCGGCAAGGGCAGCGTAATGGAGGGCGGCGTGCGCGTGCCCTTCTTCGTGCGCGGTCCGAGTGTGCCTGCAGGCAGCTGCAGCCACGCGCGCGCGAGCTCCGCCGACTTGCTGCCCACGCTCGCCGCGCTCGGTGGCGTGGATTGGGTGCCCGAGGACGTCGAGGGGGCCACGCTTGCGCGCGTGTGGTCCGATCCGGACGCGGCGGTCGAGCGCGACGACGAGACCTTCGTGCTGCACTTCCCGCACTACGACCTTGGCAGCGGTCCTGCGTCGGCCATCTACCGCGGCGACTTCAAGCTGGTCCGTCGCTACGAAGACGACCGCGACCTGCTGTTCGATCTGCGAAGGGACCCCGGCGAGCGGCGAGACCTCGCGGGCCGAGAGCAGAAGTTGGCGGCAGAGCTGCGCGCGGCGCTGGACGACTACCTGCAGGCAATCGGCGCAAAGATGCCGACCGCCAACCCGGACTACGGCAAGTAGCAGCACGTCGTACGCGCCGGGGCGCCCGGATCGTTAAGCGGGAGGCTTCGCTCGGCGGCGCCGCGCAGCAGATCGCCGCGACGCGCGTGCAGCCTGCCTTCGCATGGGCGCCGCGTCGCGTCGAACGACGCCGTGCGCGTGAAAAAACTCGACTGCCGCGGTTGCGAACGTCCGTAGCGGTCGGTGCGGTCTGCCGCCATGCTCGCGCCGCCGTTCAACGTGGCTGCGCGCGACGCCGTCGGTCCGTCCCTCGGCGTGAACGCGGCGTTATCCGCAGAATCGCGTCGCGGGGGCCTCTTCACTCGCGGGCTCTGCGGATTACCGCGCGGCATAACGTCGCGCGTTGGCGCGCGGAAGACGCCTGTCAGGGCCAACTGGCTCGGCCTAGGTTTGCGCGTCTGTCCGATGCCTGAGTCCCTCTTCATTCCGCGTCGATGCGGCTGCCCGGCACTCGTCGCGCTGCTGTCTACGGTCTTCGCTGCCTGCAGCAACTCTTCTGGTGCGCCGTCGGCGCCCAGCTTCAGCTACGCGACTTCGGTTGGCTCTGGAACCACGATCAAGGTGGCGATGTCCGACGGTTCGCCGGTGGTCGGGGCCATCGTGCAAATCCAGGATCACCTGCCCGAGCCAGGACCCAACGAGACGCGCGAGGAGCTCGAGACGGGCAACCTCTACCTCCACGGGCAAACCGACGCGGACGGCGTCGTGCAGGGTCTCTGCAAGTTCCCCATCGACCTCGACACCTGCGACGTGTTGATCACGAGCCCCGAGCACGTCGGCCCCTACACCTTTGAGTCGCACCGCTCCTTCTGGGGCGCCACCGCGCCCTCCGCGCGCGTGCAAATCCCGGTCGAGGGGAGCCTGACGGCGACGATCGTGATGGAGGTGCGGCCGTGAACCAGCTCCTCCGCGCTTCGCTCGCGGCGTCGACGATCGTCGCGGCTGCGACTGCCCAGGACTATTGGGCCGGCGGGTCCCCCTGGAGCCGCCCGTGGCAGCTTTGGGGCCTCGAGCAGCAGCTGTTTACGAGCTCCAACAACCAGGCGGCGCAGCACGTCTCCAACGCGAGCTACTCCCCCAACCTGTTGGTGCAGGCGCCGACCTACATCGACCTGGTCTGGATGTACGAGGGTGTCAGCACCGAAGACCACGCGTTCGGCTACTTCGTCTACACGGAAGACAACGGCGTCCTCGACATCGTCGACCGCCAGCTGATGTTCCGGAGCGTCGACTTCAACACCTCGACATGGACCTCGAGCGGGAACGGGCAGCTGATCCCAGAGGCGGCCTACTACCTGCGCGACGGCGACGGCAACCGCCGCCTGTTCCAGCCGGGCGACCGCATCGGCTTCTTCCTCGTGCACGACGGCGGCGAGCAGTGGGGTGCGAGCGGTCCCTACGCGCCGATCTTCCAGTGGGGGGAGCCAGGTCAGCCGCTCATCCCGTCGACCGACTACGCGGTCAACGACGCGTTCGGACCGACAGGCGGCGGGTGCCTCACGTCGCTGGTCCGGTTTAACCCTGGCGCGCCACGTCAGTATGACGCGAACGGGGCGCTGTTGAACGCGGGTGACTTCAAGTACCTCGCGATGACGCACATCACCGCGCCGCAGTACCGGTTCCCCAACTGGCTCGGTGGCCGCGAGTACTTCTACTGCGGCTTCGAAGACGCGAAGTCGCCGAACAGCAGCATGGATTGGAACGAGTTCGTGTTCCAAGTGTCCCCGACGGTCGCGGGCGCGCTGGACACGGCCGCGAACCACGGCTACTCGGGCGATCCGGACTCTGACGGCGACGGCGTGTTGAACATCAACGATCACTATCCCGACGACCCGGATCGCGCGTTCCGACGCCGCGAACCGAACGTCGGCTACACCGTCCTCGGCATGGAGGACAACTACCCGTCGATCGGCGACGCGGACTACAACGACGCGGTCCTGGCGTACGCCTTCGAGATCGTCACCGACGCCAACAACCAGATCCGTGACACGGTGGGGATGTTCCACCTGATCGCGCGCGGGGCGGCCTTCGACGCCGCGGTCGGGCTTCGCATCCCCAACCTCCCTCAGTCGGTCACCGGGACCATCACCTACGAGCGATACTCCTCGGGCGCGGGCGGCGCAGCGCCGCTAACGAGCCAGAGCCTCTCGAGCCTGCCCTATGAGCTTGGGCGCCGCATCGACGACCTGTTCCCGTCTACGCGCGACGCGTTGCCGCCCGAGCCAGGCTCCTTCGCGACCAACACCCTCGTCAGCGGCAAGGTCGTCGAGCCCGCCTCGTGCGCCGTGCGTTGGTCGTTCGACCAGCCGGTCGACCCGGTCGCGATCGGGCTCGCGCCCTACGACCTGTTCTTCATGGTCGACATCGGCAACGCCGTCTACGACGTGCACCGACCTGGCTTCGCGGCGTTCGGTGGGCGGCCATCGTGGCTCCCGAACGAGTCGGGCCCCGGCAGCTTCTTGGACGCCAACGGGGCGCCCTGGGTGTTCGAGGTCGGGACGGATTGGCGGTTCCCGCT
>JAYYEE010000149.1:0-2904 GCA_036160175.1 Planctomycetota bacterium | reverse complement strand
AGTCCTCGCTGTTCAACGCCGGCCAGCGTCCGGCCGTGAACGCCGGCATCTCGGTCTCTCGCGTCGGCGGCGCAGCGCAGATCCCGGCGATGAAGAAGAACGCTGGCGGCCTCCGCATCCAGCTCGCGCAGTTCCGCGAGCTCGCGGCGTTCGCGCAGTTCGGCAGCGACCTCGACAAGGCGACGCAGGACGCGATCACCCGCGGCCAGCGCATGACCGAGGTCCTTAAGCAGGCCGAATACGAGCCGCTGCCGGTCGAAGAGCAGATCGTGATCATCTACGCCGGCACGTCGGGCGGCCTCGACGAGGTCCCAGTCGATCGGGTCGCGGACTTCGAGAAGAAGTACCTCGCCTTCTGCCGCGCCAACCACGCGGACGTGCTCGCCTCGATCCGCGACGACAAGAAATGGACGGACGAGCTCAAGAACAAGTGCGACGAGATGGTCACGACGTTCAAGGGCGAGTTCCTCGCCTAGTCTGAGCCGTCTGATCGCTCCAACCCACGCACTCCCCAGCAACTGACCCATGGCGAACCTCAAGGAACTCCGCGGCCGCATCAAGTCGGTGGCCAGCATCGCGCAGATCACCGGCGCGATGGAGATGGTCGCGTCGATGAAGCTGCGCAAGGTCCAGTCAAAGGCCCAGGGCTTCGCGCCCTACACGGCCGAGATCCGCGACATGATTTTCCGCATCGCGGCCAAGGTCGCCGGCGAGGAGGACGTCCCGCTGTTCCAGGCCCGCGAGGTCAAGACGGTCGGGGTCTTCGTGATCAGCTCGGACCGCGGGCTGTGCGGCTCCTACAACAGCAACCTGCTGGCGGCGCTGCGCAAGAAGGTCGACGCGCTCCAAGCCGAGGGCAAGCGGGTCAAGTTCTGGGTCTACGGCCGCAAGGGCTACGCCTGGCTGCAGCGCCGCGGCTTCGACGTCGAGCGCTTCTTCGTCGAGCCGCCGCTCGACAAGGCAGACTTCACGTCGGCCAAGCTGGTCGCTCAAGAACTGGTCGACGCGTTCTCGTCTGGTCAAGTCGACGAGATGCGCATGTTCACCACGCGCTTCCAGTCGATGGTCAAGTTTGTCCCGACGGACGCGGCGTTCTTGCCCATCAAGACCATCGCGGTCGGCGAAGACGCCGAGCAGCAGAAGATGGAGCTCGACTTCCTGATCGAGCCGGACGCGACCACGGTCTTCAACGCGCTGATGCCGCGTTACCTCGAGACGGTGGTCTTCGACGCGATGTTGCAGTCGCTCACCAGCGAGCACGCCTCGCGTCGCATGGCCATGAAGGGGGCGACCGACGCCGCCGGCCGCATGCAGAAGGACTTGAAGAAGATCTACAACCGCGCCCGCCAAGAGAGCATCACCAAGGAGCTGCTCGACATCGTCGGCGGCGCGAGCGCCGTCAGCTGAGGCTGACCCCAACCCCCGAACACAACCAACAAGCATTCCAAACTGAGGACGACTGAAGTGACTACCGCAACGCAAGTGCAAGGCCAGATCCTGCAGGTGTTCGGTCCCGTGGTGGACGTGCAGTTCCCCGAGGGCCACATGCCGAACCTCTACAACGCGATCTCGGTCGTGGACAAGGAGCGGGACATCGACCTCGTGCTCGAGGTCGCCCAACAGCTCGGCAACTCGACCGCGCGCTGCGTCGCCATGTCGTCCACGGACGGCATGAGCCGCGGCATGCCGGCGACCGACACCGGCGCGCCGATCTCGGTGCCGGTCGGCAACGTCACGACCGGGCGCCTGTTCGACACGCTGGGCCGCGCCCTCGAGGTCGGCGTCGCGCACCCACGCACCGGCGAGCCGATGCCTGAGGTCGACCGCAGCAACACCCTGCCGATCCACCGCCCGGCTCCGTCGTTCGATGAGCAGGAGGCGATCACCGAGGTCTTCGAGACCGGTATCAAGGTCGTCGACCTGCTGTGCCCGTTCGCGAAGGGCGGCAAGATTGGCCTGTTCGGCGGCGCCGGCGTCGGCAAGACGGTCCTCATCCAAGAGCTGATCCGCATCACCGCGGTCGAGAAGGGCGGCTTCTCGGTCTTCTGCGGCGTGGGTGAGCGGACGCGTGAGGGCAACGACCTCTGGCTCGAGATGGCCGAGGCGGAATACACCGACGCCAACGGCAACAAGTCGTCGGTGCTCGACAACGCGGTCTTGGTGTTCGGGCAGATGAACGAGCCGCCGGGCGCGCGTTTGCGCGTGGCGCTGACCGGCCTGACGATGGCGGAGTACTTCCGTGATCAAGAGGGCAAGGACGTGCTGCTGTTCGTCGACAACGTCTTCCGCTTCGTGCAGGCTGGCTCTGAGGTCTCCGCGCTGCTCGGTCGCCTGCCGTCCGCGGTGGGTTACCAGCCGACCATGGCGTCTGAGATGGGCGCGCTCCAAGAGCGCATCACGTCGACCAAGAAGGGCTCGGTCACGTCCATGCAGGCCGTCTACGTGCCTGCAGACGACATCACCGACCCCGCGCCGGTCGCGACCTTCGCGCACCTGGACTCGACGATCATCCTCGAGCGTCAGATCGCCGAGCTGGGCATCTACCCGGCCGTCGACCCGCTGAAGTCGACCTCGAAGATGCTCAGCCCCGCCATCGTCGGTGAGGAGCACTACAACACGGCGCGTGAGGTGCAGCGCACCCTGCAGCGTTACCAAGACCTCCGCGACATCATCGCGATCCTGGGCATCGAAGAGCTCAGCGAGGAAGACAAGCTGGTGGTCGCGCGCGCGCGCCGCATCCAGCGCTTCCTGTCGCAGCCGTTCTTCGTCGCCGAGGCCTTCACCGGCGCGCCGGGCAAGTTCGTCAAGCGCGAAGACACCGTGCGCTCCTTCAAGGAGATCCTTGAGGGCAAGCACGATGAGCTGCCGGAGTCGGCGTTCTACATGTGCGGCGGCATCGAAGAG
>JAYYEE010000148.1:0-5556 GCA_036160175.1 Planctomycetota bacterium | reverse complement strand
GGCTGCGATATCAGGTCGAGTGGAACCTCGGCTTTTCGATCAGCGGCCCTCAGTTTAAGTGCTCGCTCTCCTGCGAGCCGATCGTGCTGCCCAAGCTGACGGCCGCGACCAAGCTCAAGCAGTTCGCGCGTCGTCGCTGAGCGCTCGCCAGAACTCACCGACGACCTCGCTCCACGCATCGGGTGCTTCCAGCGGGGACATGTGGCCCGTCCCAGAGATCACCGTGACCTCCTGCCCGAGGAGCGCCGCGGTCCACTCGCGGGTCTCGCCGAGCGGCGTCAGGGCGTCTTGGTCGCCTGAGACCACCAGCGTCGGGGCTGCGCTGGCGGCGAGCGGTTCGCTGCGATCGCTGCGCTGCAGCATGCCGCGTTGGTCGGCGACGACGGTCTCGACCGGGGTCGCTTCGATCATGGTGCGTACCTGCGCGAGGTGCAGCGGATTGGCGGTCGGCGGCAACAGCTTTTCGAGCATGGTCGCGGCGAGCCCGGCTCGGCCTTCGCGCGCCGCGGCCTCCATCGAGGCGACGCGGCCGAGGCGCTGAGCGTCGGTGTCTGCCGTGGGGCGGGTGTTGCTCAGCACCAGCGAGCGGACCAGCGACGGGTGGTCCGCCTGCAGCGCGAGCGCGACGTAGCCGCCCATGCTGAGCCCGCAGACGTCGGCCGCCCCCTCGCCGAGGTGCTCGATCACCGCCGCGACGTCATCGGCGAGCAGCTCCATCGTGTGCGCGCTGTCGCCGCACCAAGGCGAGTGGCCGTGTCCGCGGAGGTCGATCGCGCACAGGGTGCGCTGCTCTCGCAGCGGGCCCCGCATCACGCCGGTCCACATGCGGTGGTCGAGCGGGAAGCCGTGCAGCAGCACCGCGAGCGGGCCCTGCCCGCAGCGGTGGACGGCGATGCGGGCGCCGCGCGCCGGCAGCGCGATCGTCTCGGTGGTGATCACGCCTGGCGCCTGCGCAGCTTCGCGACGCACTCCACGTGGTAGGTCTGCGGGAACATGTCGACGGCCTCGACCGACACCAGCTCATAGCCGCCGTCGACGAACGCGCGGAGGTCCCGCGCGAGCGTCTGCGGATCGCATGAGACGTAGTGCACGCGCTCGGCGCCGAGCTCGAGCAGCATCGGGATGGCGGGTTTGGCGCCGAGCCGCGGCGGATCCATCAAGACCAACTCAGGGGTCTCCTTGTTCGCCTCAAGGAACTGCTCGGTGGTCTTGCGCAGGTAGTGCACGTTGTTGCAGCGGTTCATCTTCGCGTTGACGCGCCCTAGCGTCGCTGCGCGCCGCTCGTCCTCGACGGACACCACCCGCTCAAAGCGGCGGCTGAGCGGCATCGAGAACAAGCCGACGCCGGCGTACAGGTCGAACGCGAGGCCGCCGCGCTCGTCGCCGACGCCGCACTCGACGAGCTTGTCGACGAGGTGGCGGTTGCCCTGAAAGAAGCTGTCCGGCTCGATCAAATAGCGAAATCCGTGGACCTCGTGCTCCACCAGGTCCTTACGCATGCCGGGCATGTCCGGCGACCACGAGGCCCCGTCGACGCCGCAAGAGCCCTCGACCTGATACGGGAGCTCCTTGCGCTTGAGGCCGGTCAGCGCTGCGCGCACCTTGCCGACGCCCTCCCAGAGGTCGGGCGCGAGCACCGGGCACTCTTCAAGGTCGAGCACCGAGTGGGATTGCGCGCGGTGAAAGCCGACGACGGGGACCTTGGGCGTTGGCGCGTCGTCCGACTCCTGCGCGCGCTCGTGCCGGCGGAGTCGGCCGTCGCTGCCGTCAGGGCGCTTCCCGGACGTGGCCTTCAGCTTCAGCTGCGTCCGGGAACGGTAGTCCCACGGCGACGCGTGATGCACGGTGACCGGCTCGGGCCAGTCGAACTTGCCGATGCGCGTGAGCGCGTCTTGCACGAACTCGGCCTTCGCTCGCACCTGCGCCTCGTACGCGACGTGCTGGTAATTGCAGCCGCCGCACTCGCCGAAGTGGCGGCAGCGCGGCTCGACGCGGTCCGGTCCAGGCTCGAGCACCTCAACGACCTCGGCCCGCAGGAACGTCTTCTGCTCCTCGGTGACCCGGACGCGCACGAGCTCGTCGGGCGCTGCGAATGGAATGAAGACAGCCTTACCCTGGTGGCGCGCGATCGTGGTCCCGCCGAACGCGAGCCGCTCGGTGCGGAGGTCTAGGGTCGCGCCTGCTTCGGGCGCAGCGTTGGTGGTCGAGTCGCTCATGGTCGAGGAGCCGAGGTTATCGCCGGCGTCCGCGGAAGCGAGATCGACGGTGGTGAGGGGCGGATCCAGCGCGGATCGGGTAGACCTTCGGCATGCGCGCGCTCTCCGCACTGATGGTCACCGTCCTGTCTGCCTGCGCCACGATCGATCGCGACGCGGCGCGGCCGCCCAACGTCGTGATGATCATCTCCGACGACCAGGCCTGGACGGACTTCGGGTTCATGGGCCATGAGGAGATCCAGACGCCTCACCTCGACGCGCTGGCCGCGCGCAGCCTCGTGTTCGAGCGCGGCTACGTTCCGTCGAGCCTCTGTCGACCGAGCCTCGCGACGATGATTACGGGCTTGTACCCGCACGAGCACGGGATCACGGGCAACGACCCGCCTAAGGGGGCCGCGCGCGAGCGGATGCTGCGACACATCGACGCGGCGCAGACGCTGCCCAAGCTGCTCGCGCCGCGGGGCTATGAGAGCCTCCAGACCGGTAAGTGGTGGGAGGGCAACTGCCGCTGCGGGGGCTTCACGGCTGGCATGACGCACGGCGAGCGCGAGCGCGGCGGGCGGCACGGTGACGAGGGGCTCAAGATCGGTCGAAAGACGATGCAGCCCATCTACGACTTCCTCGCAGACCGCGGCGACGCGCCGTTCTTGCTGTGGTACGCGCCCTTCTTGCCGCACTCGCCGCACAACCCGCCGGAGCGCTTGCTCGCCAAGTACCGGCGCGACGGCAAGAGCCTGCACGTCGCCAAATATCACGCGATGTGCGAGTGGTTCGACGAAACCTGCGGGGCGCTGCTCGATCACCTCGAAGAGCAGGGCCTGACGGAAGACACGATCGTCGTGTTCGTCGCCGACAACGGCTGGATCCAGCGGGAGAACGCGCGCGGCTTCGCGCCGCGGTCCAAGCGATCGCCGTACGAGGGCGGCGTACGCACCCCGATCATGCTGTCGTGGCCCGGTCGGATCACGCCAGGCGTGAGCGACGCCTACGCGAGCTCCGTCGACCTCGCCCCGACGTTGCTGCGGGCGTGCGGCGTCGCGCCGCCGACGGCGATGTCCGGCAAGGACCTGCTCGACGGAGGTGACCCGCGCGGCGAGGTCTACGGGGAAACGTTCTCGCACGACGTCGCAGACCTCGACCAGCCGACGAAGGGGCTGCAGTCGCGGTGGATGATCCGCGGCGGTTGGAAGCTGATTGCTCCCCAGCGCGGCGACCGCGCCGCGGAGCTCTACCACCTGGGCGCGGACCCGAATGAGCGGGTGGACCTGGCGGGGCGAGAACCAGCTAGGGTCGCGGCTATGCAGCGCGCCCTCGACGCGTGGTGGCGCCTCTAGGGCGGCGCCGGCGGCCGGGTAGTGCTAGTCTGGAGCCACAAGCCAACTCCGACCAACGTCAGCGCGACGAAGAAGCGGTGGTCAGGCAACGGCGCGCCCAGCGCGCAGTTCAACCCCGCCGCGACGAGCGGCTGTACATTGATGTAGATCGCGACGTTGGAGCTCTGCGTGTGGCGCAGCGCCCACGTGTTGAGCACGTAGGTCAGCACCGTCGCGCCGAGGATGGTGTACAGCGCGAACCACAGCACGGGCGGTGAGAACGTCGTTGCGGCGTGCGCGGCCTCAGCTTGCGGACCGCACCAAATCGTGATCATCAGCAGGCCCTGAACGAACAGGATGGCCACGGTCGTCCACGGGTCGAGGTCGCGGCCGATGCGGCGCATCATCACGAGGTGGGCTGCGAAGGCGACGCCGTTGGCCGCCGTTAAGAGGTCGCCGACGAGCGTCTCGCGCTGGAAGCTGCCGTCCGCCAGCAGCTCGTCGAGGCCCAGGAGGTAGAGGACTCCCGCGAGGGCGCACGCGACGGCCAACACGCTGCGTCCGCGGAGCTGCTCTTGGCCGACCGCAGCGGCGATCAGCAACGTCCAGGTCGGGATCGCGGCCGTGACCACAGCGGAGTGCTCCGGTGTCGTCCGCAGCAGCCCTTCGGTGAAGAGGATCTGGTTGAGCGTGACGCCGAGGAACGACGCGACGAGGAGCGTCAGCATCGCGCGCCGGCCAGGTAGGGGGGCGCGGCGCCGAAGGCACAGCGCCAACGGCACGAGGATGCAGGTCGCCGCGGTGATGCGATAGAGGACCCACGACGGCGCCGGGACGGCGTCGAGCACGCGCTTGGTCAACACGAAGTGGCACCCGAAGAGCACGGAGACCGTGATCAGCGCGAGGTGGACTTGAGCGGGCGACGGCACGGTGGGGCGGAACTTTGCCCGCTCTTGATCCGGATGCAAGCGCGTCGGCGCGGCGGCAGATCCCTTGCCATCGCGCAGGCGCGCTCGCGGCAGAGATATGGGGAGAGCCCCCGGCTCCGCGCTGCGAGACGCTATGATCCTGCGCCCGCGCGTCGCCGCGCCGAGACCCCTCGCGCGGACCGCAACCGCGGCCTTGCCTTATGACCCTCGCAGCCACCGTCCTCTTCCTCATCGCTCCGCAGATCGGACCTGGCGGGGACCTCAAGCTCCCGCCCAAGAAGCCGGTCGTCGAGCAAGAGCGTGAAGCGCGACCGCTCCAGCAGATCGAGCGATTTCGTCGCGACGTGGCGCAGGTGAACGGGCCGCGCGTGCGAGTCGAGGCCAAGCTCGACGAGATCGGGCAGGCCTACCCGAACATCGAGGCGCTGATCGTCGAGGTCGCGCGGAAGGCCAAGGCGCCCGAGCTCAAGAACCTGATGCCGGTCGCCCGTCGCTTCGGTCGGACTTCCGGGACCGCCAGGGTCTCGGATGAGCTGTTGTTTCAGCTGTTGGCGCGTCGATTGGGCAGCGCGACGCGTGACGTGGTCGAGACGATGGCTGCCCTCAAGGGCGTCGACGCCAAGCCGGCCCTTAAGCAGTGCGTGCGCGCGCCGGTCCCGTTTGTTCGCCGGCACGCGGTCGAGATCCTCGCGCCGCTCTGCGGGCCCGAAGACGTGCCGTTCGCGCTGCAGCTCTCGCGCGAGTCGTCGCTCGACCTGCGCCTGCGCGGCGTCGACCTGCTCGAGAAGATGGGCGGAGAGCTCGCGGTCGGGCGCCTCGTCGAGCTGTTGGCGAAGGACCCCGCCCTCGCCGCGGCCTCCTGCCGCGCGTTGATCGGCGTGGGGCCAGCCGCGGTCGACGCGCTGCAGGCTCGAATGCGCGCGCCGGTCATGGACCGATCGTTCGTCTACGCGGCGTTCGCGTTAGCTCAGATCGGCGCCGCCGGCGGCGAGCTCTTGCTGCCTGAGGAAGCACGGTCGCCGCTCGCAAAGCGGCTGCGGTCCCCCGAGGGGCTCACCAGGGTGCTCGCGGCAGTGCCTCTCGCGGATCTCGTCTACG
>JAYYEE010000147.1:0-3060 GCA_036160175.1 Planctomycetota bacterium | reverse complement strand
CTCGGCGAGGGCGCGCGCGCTGTCCCGAGCTTGTTGGACAAGCTCAATGAGCTCTGCATCGCGAGCTTCGAGAAGCGGCAGGTCACCTGGACCGATGACGACGGCGAGCTGCAGCAGGGAAGCCTCATCGAAGAGCTGCGCATGCCGGTCGCAGAAGACGTGTCATTCGCCGTCGCTGCGGTGCTCCGCGTGGACGCGGCGCGGCACGCAGGCGTCGTTGTGGAGCCGTCGGTGCGTCGTGTTCGCGGCACCGAGCGCGCGCCGGCCTTCGACGCGCTGCTCGGGCGCGTGAATTGGCTAGACCGGACCATCGCGGCATACGGTCGGCTGCGGGCGAAGCTGACGGGGCAGGTCCCGCGGACGTGGGTCGATCGCTACCTCGAGGAGCAGATGCCGGAAGGCTGGGCGGAAGAGCTGGTCCCCGAGGGGCTGGTAGACGACGAGGCGCGCCTTGTGATGGTCGACGAGGCCCGTCGCCGCTACGAGCGCGAGCTGATGGTGCGTGAGCGGCGGGGGGTGACAGGCATCGAGGCGTGGTTCAATGAGGAGCTGATGGGGCAGCTAGGTATGCGCTTCGTCGAGCACGACGGCAGCCGTCGAGAGCACGCCTTGTGGAGCCACCTCGACGTCGCCTCGGGTCGCGACGTGCAGGTCACGATCGACACGCGCCTGCAGGTCATCGCAGAGCAGCTCGTTAAGGGCGCGTGGTCCACCTACGACCGATACTACGCGGGGCTCGAAGATCCGGAGCGTCAGGATGCGCGGGACAACGTCGAGGCTGCGCTGGCAGTGATCGACGCGCGCACCGGCGACGTGCTCGCTTGCGCGGGCGCGCCGATCACGACCTCGAGCGCCCGCCATGTCCCCGGCGTCATGTGGATCGGGAACGGCTCGATCGGTTCGGTGGCTAAGCCGTTCGTGCTGGTCGAGCAGCTCGAGAGCGAGCGGCTTGGCCGACCGCACCTCGCTCGAGGGGAGGTCGAGGAGTGCTCCGGGACCTTCCGCTATCGCGGGATGAGGCTGCGCTGCGGTGCGGCGCACTGGAGCGGCGGACAGTCGCCGCGGGACGCCCTGGCGAAGTCCTGCAACTGCTACTTCTACCAGGTCGGCGTAGGGCTGGGAGACGAGGCCGTTCGACGCGCGTACGAGCGCTTCGGGCTCCTCGAGCCTGAGGTCGCGACGAACTACAGGCTCTGCTGGCAGGAACGGATTGAGGGGGTCTCTGCTGCGCTCGGCACGCTCGATCTGCAGCGGCCGTTACCAAGTCGCTCGATCGGCTACGGCGTGCAGGCGTCGCCGCTCTATGTCGCGCGGGCCTACGCCGGGCTCGCCACAGGCGCGCTCCCGACGCTGGGGATGCGCTTCGGTGAGCGCCGAGACCGCGTGACAATCCCCGCGTCGGCGGAGACGCTCCAGCTGGTCCGCGCGGCGCTCGACGACGTGGTGCAGCGGGGGACTGCCAGAGACTTGCTCTGGCTCGCAGAGCTGGGCGTGCGCGGCAAGACAGGGACCGCAGAGCGGACGAAGCAGGGTGATAACAACGCGTGGTTCGCGGGCTTTCTCCCCGGTGAGTCTGTCGAAGGCATACAGCTGGCGTTCTGCAGCGTCATCTACTTCGTGCCGGATCAGAGTCACGGCGGCGACACCGCGGGCGCGCTCGCGCAGGACTTCTTTCGGGCCGTCACGTCAGATCCTGAACTCCGGCGGAGGTATTTGCCGCGATGACCGAGATGCGTGATCCGGCGGAGCGCCGCCGCCGCGTATTCGAGAACCTCGACGGGTGGCTCGTGCTCGCGGTCGCCGCGCTGTGCCTGGTCGGCATCGTCTTTATCGGGTCTGCGACCGCCGATGACGCCGCCTTCGGCGCGCAGCAAGGTCGGCAGGCGCTGTTTGTGGCGATCGGTATGGGGTGTGGCTTCTTCGTCCTCTTGCCGCACTACGTGCACATCCTGCGCGGCGCCTGGTTCTTCTACGGGTTGGTGCTGCTCGCGTTGCTGGGGCTGCCGTTCTTCGCGCCTGAGATCAACGGCGCGCGGCGCTGGTACGCGCTGCCCGGCTTCTCCGTCCAGCCCAGCGAGTTCGCGAAGGTCGCGGTCGTGTTGGCGCTGGCTGCGATGCTGCGGTTTAAGAGTCGGGCGAAGACCTTCGACGGGCTGCTCTTGCCCGCGCTGGTCGCGGGCGTGCCCGCCTTGCTGATCCTCAAGCAGCCTGACCTCGGGAGCTCGATCGTCTTTGGCGTCGTGCTCTTGTCGATGTGTTGGGCGGCTGGTGCGCCGGGGAAGAGCATCTTGATGCTCATGGGGCTGGCGTCGCTGGTGCTGGTCATCGCCTACTTCGAGTTGATGCACGAGTATCAGCGCGAGCGGATCGACGTGTGGCTGCAGCACTGGGGTTGGGATGACCAGAGCCTCAGAACACACGAGGTGCAGCGGGTGCTGCGCGGCGCCGGCTACCAGCCGTGGCAGGCGTTGATCGCGATGGGCGCCGGCGGGGTGACGGGCTTTGGGCTCGGGCAGGGGCCGCAGAACCGCTACGACTTCCTGCCTTACCGCAGCGAGGATTACGTGTTTGCGGTGGTGGGTGAGGAGGGCGGATTCCTCGGCGCCCTGCTCGTCCTCGGGCTGGTCTCCGCGGTCGTCCTCGGGCTCCTGTTCATCGCCGCGCGCACGCGCGAGCGCTTTGGCAAGCTGGTCTGCGTCGGCGTCGCGGCGTGGTTCGGCGCGCAGAGCCTGTTCCACGTCGCGGTCTGCGGTTGGCTTGTGCCGAGCACGGGCCTGCCGATGCCGTTGATCAGCTACGGCGGTAGCTCGACGCTGGCAATGCTGCTGGCGCTCGCGGTCTGCCTCAACGTCGGCGCGCGCCGGGAGCCGATCCTCGCGGGCGACGGGTTCCGCTAGCCGCGTCCCTGGGGAGCGCTCGGCTGGCGAAGGCGGCGACGCGCTGGTTATACCGCGCGGTCACCGCCTCGCGGGCGTGGTTCGCCTAGCTGGCGAATGGGTTGTACTTCCCCGGCACCGGCACGGGATAGTTGCCGTCCTCGCCCTTCACGCACGGCGGGAC
>JAYYEE010000146.1:0-5083 GCA_036160175.1 Planctomycetota bacterium | reverse complement strand
GCGCGACATCTCAGCGACGTTGGCGACGTCGGCGGCGCCGCGCAACACCGCGGCGCCCACCCACGCCACGAAGCGCCCGCTCCCGATCGCGCTCGCGTGCCAGCTGTCGGGGTCCGACGCCAGCACACGGTCCCATTGGTCTCGGTCAGGGACCGCCCGTCGACCGACCAAGATCAGCTTGGCCTCGACCGTGCGCGCCAACCACTCGGCGACCAGCGAGCCGACTCCGCCGAGGCCGCCGGTGACGAGGTAGACGCCGCGGTGCTTGAGGCGCGGCGACGACGGCGCGTCGAGCTCTGGCAGCACCGCGCGTTCGTAACCGAGCTGCCACCGTGTCTCGTCGCGCAGCGCCAGCACGCCGCTCTCTGCCGCAGAGAGCTCCAAGAGCGCCGCGTCAGCGAGCCTGTCCAGCGCCGCGCGCGCGCGGCGGGAGTGCGGCTTCGCCGGCGTCTCCAGATCAACCAGCGCGCACGAGAGCCCTGGCAGCTCTCGTGGCATCACCAGGCACGGCCCCAGCACCGTTGCCTTCTCGGGGCACACGGACGCGTCGGACGGCCCAGCCGTGTCGTTGGTGAGCACGACCACGCGCACCCCATCAGCCTGCTCCTCCGCCGCAAGCGCCTGCGCCAAGAAGAAGAGGCTGAAGAAGCCCTGCTCCTCGCACCGGTGGAAGAAGCTCGAACCAGGGCGGAAGCTCCGGTCAGCGGTCAACAACCAGCCGTGCACGACGCCGGCGAGCTGGTGCCCGGCGGCGGCCAAGTCGGCGAGCAGCGCGTCGTATCCTTCGCGTCCGAGCTCAGGCGCGAGGACGTAGCGGTCCCGGTCCAGCTTGCTGAAGGCGTCGCCCTGGTGCACCTCGACGACGTTGCCACCCGCCGATCGGATGCGGTCGGCGAGCCTGCTCGCGACGCCGAGCTCATCGAAGAACACCACCCAAGTCCCCGAGAGCGGGGCGCCCGCGGCGGCCGGCAACGCGCTCCAAGCCGGCTCCCACAGCCACTTGGAGACGTCGTCGACCCGATCGGTCACCGCGTCGGTGGCGCCGCGCGCGCTCTCCGGGTCTGGGTCGATCCAATAGCGTTGACGCCGGAACGCGTAGGTCGGCAGAGATAACCTCGCGCGCCCGTTGGGGACGACCGCGTCGATCGGCACGTCGACCCCGGCTGCCCAAAGCCGCCCGTACGCGCAACGGAAGAAGTCGTCGTCGTCGACGCGCTCGTCGAAGTGCCGCAGCGACGCGATCGAGCTGCGCTCGACGCTCCACTTCGGGTGCGCCCGCACAAGAGAGCTCAGCGCGCGACCAGGTCCGACCTCCAAGAAGACGTTGCGATCATCGGAGAGCAGCAGCTCGACGGCGGCGGCGAAGCGCACCGTCCCGCGGAGGTGCTGCACCCAATAGTCGGGGTCCGTCGCCTCTTCGTCTTTGATCCACGTCCCCGTCCGGTTCGAGACGAAGCGGATCTCAGGCGCCTTGAGCTCGATGCCTCGCAGGTACGCGCTGAACTCCTCGAGGATCGGCTCTAACAGCCTCGAGTGCGCGGCGATCGCGATGCGGACCCGCTGCACGTCGATCTCCTCGTCGCCCAAGGACGCCGCAAACGCGTCGAGGTCGCGCTCTAGACCAGAGACGACGCACAGCTCTGGCCCGTTCACGACGGCGAGGTCGAGCTCCGCTGGCAGGCGACGGCGACATTCGTCTTCGGCGAGCGGCACGCTCAGCATGCCGCTGCGCGCGACTTGCTCGAACAGCTTGCCGCGCAGCGTCACGAGGCCGAGGCCGTCCTCGAAGGAGAACACGCCCGCGAGGCACGCGGCGGTGTTCTCGCCGAGGCTGTGGCCTAGCAGGGCCGTCGGGCGCACCCCGCGAGCCTGCCAAGCCCGCGCCAACGCGTACTCGCAGATGAAGATCGCAGGCAGCTGAACGGATGGGCGGTCGAAGGCTGCCTCGACCTCGCCTTCCGTGAGCGAGTCCCCGAGCCACACCTCTCGCAGGTCGACGTCGAGCTTGCCCGCCATCCAGGAGAGCCCCTGGTCAACGTGCGCGCGGAAGACCTCGTCCGTGGCGTAGAGGCCTTTGCCCATCTGTCGATACTGCGCGCCGCCGCCGGGCAGCAGGAAGACGACCTCAGCTCCCTCGGTGACGGCGTGAGTGTGCACGTGCCGCGGCGCTTCTCCTTCCAGCAACCGCACGACCTCGTCGCGGTCACGGCCGACGAGCACCCGCCGACGCGCGAACGCCTGGCGGCCGTGGACCAGCGTCGCGGCGACGTCGGCGAGGTCGAGGTCGGGCTGTTCGCGCAGGTGCGCAGCGAGCTTCGCCGCGTAGTCGTCTAGCGACCGAGTATTGCGCGCCGACCATACGATCAGGTGCGGCGCGCGCCCCGGCGCCGGCTTGGCTTCGTCTGAGGGCAGCGGCGCTTCGCCTAGGACGACGTGGGCGTTGGTGCCGCCGACGCCGAGCGACTGCACCCCTGCGTAGCGCGGCGTACTGCTCCGGGGCCACGGCCGCAGCGCGTCGTTCACGAAGAACGGGCTGCCCGCGAAGTCGATCATCGGGTTCGGCGCTTCATAGTTCAGCGACGCCGGGATCTCTTCGTGGTGCAGCGCGAGGCACGCCTTGATCAAGCTGACGACTCCGGCGGCCGTGTCTAGGTGGCCGATGTTCGTCTTGACCGATCCGACGCCGCAGAACTGACGCTCGCCCACGCCCGCGAAGGCTTGAGCGAGCGCAGAGATCTCGATCGGATCCCCGATCTCGGTGCCGGTCCCGTGGCACTCGACGTAGCCGACGTCCTTGGGCTCGACGTCCGCCAGCGCCTGCGCCTCGGCGATCGCCGCCGCTTGGCCGTCGACGCTCGGCGCGAGGTAGCCGACCTTGCTGCGGCCGTCGTTGTTGATGGCAGAGCCTTTGATGACGGCGTAGACGTGGTCGCGGTCCGCGAGCGCGTCCTCTAGACGTCGCAGCACGACGGCGCCCGCGCCGCTCCCGAACACGGTGCCGCGCGCGCGGTGGTCGAAGGCCCGGCATCTCCCGTCAGGCGCGAGGATCTCACCCTCTTTGAAGAGGTAGCCGCGCCCGTGCGGGATGTCGATTGTGACCCCGCCTGCCAACGCCATGTCCGTCTCCCGGCTGAGCAGGCTCTGGCATGCATAGTGGATCGCGACCAGCGACGTCGAGCAGGCCGTCTGGACGTTGACGCTCGGGCCCTTCAGGTCGAAGCAGTACGACACGCGCGTAGACAGGAAGTCCTTGTCGTTGCCAGTGTGGCGCAGCAGGAAGAGCCCGACCTCCTCCATCAGCTGGCGGTTTCGGAGGACGTTGAACGAGAAGTAGCTGCCCATCCCGCAGCCAGCGAACACGCCGATGGGGCCGTCAAACTGGTCTGGGAGGTGCGTCCCGTCCTCCAGCGCTTCCCAAGCACACTCAAGGAACTGCCGGTGCTGAGGGTCCATGATCGCGGCTTCCTTCGGGCTGAACCCGAAGAACTCGGCGTCGAACTCATCGAACGCGTCCAACATGACCGCGGACTTGACGTAGCGCGGATCGCGCAAGGTCCGAGCAGGGACGCCTGCGGCCAAGAGCGCGTCGTCGCTCAGGTCACGTACAGAGCAGCGGCCCGCCAGCAGATTTCGCCAGAACGCGCCGACGGTAGGCGCGTCCGGTAGGCGCGCCCCCATGCCGATGACTGCGATGTCGTTTTCCAAGTCGGGGGACGATTCTTCGGTTCCAGACGCGAGCACTGTGCGTGATGCCCGAGGCCAAGCAAGCCGGAATCAACGCGTGGCTGATTCTAAACAGATTGCGCACGCCCCTCCCGGTTGCGCCGCGGTCGACGAGCGGCTACGCCTCTGGTCGTCGTGCGCTTGACCGTCGTGATCGTTAACTACCGCTCGGCGCAACTGGCGCTGGACTGCCTCGATAGCCTGGCCCAAGAGCGCCATGCCATGCCGGGCTTGGACGTCACCGTCGTGGAGAACGACAGCCCCGATGACTCCTTCGACGTGCTCGCCGACGCAGTCCGCGAGCGGGGCTGGTCGCAGTGGGTGGCCGTAGAAAAATCGCCGCGCAACGGCGGCTTCTCATACGGCGTCAACATCGCGGTCCGCAGAGGGCTGGCGACCGATGAGCAGCCCGACGGCTTCCTGCTGCTCAATCCAGATACGTACGTTCGCGAAGGCGCCGTGCGCGCGCTAGTGGACGAGCTGCGGGGCGACGACTCCGTAGGCATCGTCGGGAGCCGTCTGGAAGACCCCGACGGGACGGTGCAGCACTCACGCTTCCGCTTTCCGAGCATTTGCAACGAGTTCGACGACGGCCTCCGGTTGGGGGTCGTCCACCGCCTGTTAGGCGACCGCGTGATCTGCCCGCCGCACAGCGACGAGGCGCACGACATCGACTGGGTCGCCGGCGCGAGCATGTTGATCCGCCGCGAGGTCTTCGAGCGCGTCGGGCTCTTCGACGACGGCTTCTTCCTCTACTTCGAAGAGCTCGACTACGCGCGGCGGGCGCGCGCGCTCGGCGTCCGCGTTCGTTACGCCCCCTTGAGCAGGGTCGTGCATCTCGTGGGGCAATCCACGGGGGTCACCAGCCGAGACGGGCGACCTCGACGGACGCCGAGGTATTGGTTCGATTCGCGTAAGCGCTACTACAAGAAGCACCACTCGACGCTGTACAAGCTGTTCGCAGACGCAGCCTTCGTGTTCGGCCGGTCCGCTCACCACTTGCTCCGCGTGCTCCGGCGCCGACCGGACCGCGGCCCGCCGCGCTACCTCTGGGACTTTGTCCGCCACAACTGGCTGCCTCGCCGAGCCCCGTCGTCACCGTGACGACAGCCGCGCGTCACGCGCGACCCGATTGAAGCGCGATCCCGACGAGCTGTGCGGCCGCGTCGTCGACGGCAGCCGCGGTGTGGCGCACCGCGGCGCGCTTCGTCTTACGAGCGCGAACCGCGAGCAGCGCGGCGTCGACGCCGCGCAGCGCGGTCGCCACCTCGGGTCGCCGTTCAATGCTCGGGAACTCGATCACGACGAAGTCATACTTCGCCCGCAGCCGCTCCAAGACCCCGAGCAGCTGGTCGCCGGC
>JAYYEE010000145.1:0-2669 GCA_036160175.1 Planctomycetota bacterium | reverse complement strand
CGTCGACATCGGCGTCTGAAGTTCCCTGCGTAGCTCGTCGATCGAGTCTGCGAGCGCCGCTTCGGTCAACAGCGCGCGGGCTGCGTCGGCGTCGGCGGCCGCGAACGCGACGCGGTGGCTCTGGTAGGTCTGCCAGATGGCTTCTTCGACGGCTGCGCCCGAACCTGCGACCAAGCGCGTGAGATTTTTAGCAACGGCCGGCTCGACGCGCAGCTCCGCTTCGAACGCGCGGCTCGCCGCTGCCGCCGTCGCGGCGTCCTCTGCGTCAACGAGCAGGACCATCGTGCGGCTGAGCTCGCCGGCGGCGAGCTCGCGGGCGAGGTGGACGTCGCCGCGGTCCTCGCCTTGGGGTAGGAAGTGGGTGATGTCCGTGGCCACATCCAGTCGCAGGCTGACGAAGGTCGCCAGCGCGACCAGGCAGGCGCCGCCGGTCGACAGGGCGCGGCGTTCTGCGTTCACTTGGCCGTCGTCTTCGGCTTGGCCGGCTGGACCCCGAAGACCCCCTGCTGAAACTTCTGCGAGAACCGACGGCGTGGGTTCAGCTTCGTGATCTTAGTCACGGTGCGGTCTCCGCTGGGCTCTGTCAGCACGATCTGCGTGACGGCGTCCGCGTCACCGTGCAGCGAGAGCTGCTTCAAGAGCTTGTCGAGCGGCGCCTGCTTTGGCGTCAGGTCGAGCCGCCAGCCGGTCTTGTTCTGATCGTGGTGCGCATAGCGGACGTGGTAGGAGCGCGTGAGCGCCGCGCGGTCGCCTTGGAAGACGCGCATCAGCGAGGTCACGAACATCCGCACGCGATCGCTCTGGCGGAGGTCGATCACCTCCGTTCCGCGCCGGTCGGCGATGCGCAGCTCACGCTCGGTGACGAGGAGCTTGCTCGGCTCGGGCTTCTCGACGGCGCGGACCAAGCGCCCGTGCTTTCCGTCCGCGTCGGTCATGTAGTAGAGCTTGCCGCTGCTGGTCAACGGCGCCGCCAGCAAGCTCAGGTGCTTCTCCTCAGAGTAGCTGGCCGACATGCCGCGCACGGCGGCGAATTGGCGGAACAGCGCGGCGGCGTCCTTCGGGCGCTGCGGCTTCTGCGGAGCGTCTTGCGCTGCGAGCATCGCCGCTCCGCAGGTGAGCAGCAGGGCGAGGCGGCTACGAGACAGGCAGGCGTGTGAGGAGGCCATCTGGGGTCGTGCTGTGGAGGTTGCCCTGGGCGTCAGTGGTGGCGAGCACGGTCACTGCGCGCGCGCTCCAACGGTCCGCGTCCAGGTTGTAGACGTCGTAGGCCACCTTGATCAGCGGGGATGCTTGGCGGAACCACGCGGTGACGGCGACGTGTTGATCGTAGAGGACCGGCGCCATGTATCGACAGCTGGCGTCGACGACGAACATCTTGCAGCCGAGCGCCATCATCGCCGGCACCGCGAGGTCGACGCTCCGGAAGAGCTCGGTACGCGCCTGCTCGAACCACTCGAAGTAACGTCCGTGCCAAACGACCGCGAGCGGGTCGCACTGGTGGAGGCCCGCGCGGAACTGCACAGATACGGCGTGGTCGGGCCGCTTCGGGCCGCCGCTACGCGCGCGTGGTTGATCGGGGGGCGTCTCGTCGGGAGTCGTCTTGCCAGAAGTCATAAAAGTTGAACCAATTGTAGGGGGCGGACCGTGCGTAGTGCTCGAGCCGTTCTGCGTAGCGTTGCACGAAGTCCTGGAGCGCGGCGTCGCGGTCCTTGCGCGGTAAGTGGAGGCGGTCTGCGAAGGGCTCGCACGACAGGTCGTATTGGTTGGGTCGCCGGTACAGGCCGAAGGTCAGATAGACGGGACACTTCATGAGTGCCGCGAGCAAAAACGGACCAGCAGGGAATCGCGCCGGCGCGCCGAAGAACTGCACCGTCACGGTGCGCTCGTTCAGGCCGACACGGTCACCGAGCAGCGCGACGAAGTCGCCGGCCTCGATGCGGTCGTGGACGCGCGCCATCTGGCCGACCGGGTCATCGCCAATGTGGATCACCTGCGCCGCGCGCTCTGGGTCGAGCTTCTCCAGCAGCGCGTTGATCATCTGCGCGTTGGCGAAGTGGCCGAGCACGTTGATTCGGACTCGGTCCTCTTCGCCGCCGGTCCGCATCGCCTCGAAGCTACCGATGTGTCCGCCGAGCAAGACGGCGCCGCGCCTTGACGCGAATTGCGCCGCGATATGCTCGTTGCCAGTGCGGGTGAAGCGAAACGCGCGCCCCTTGCCGGAGACGAGCAAGATGCGGTCCAAGGTGACTTGCGCGAACGTGTGGATGTGGCGAAACGTCTCCCAGAACGTCGCCGGCCGGCCGTGGACGCGCGTCAGCCACGCCCGGGACGCGCGCGCTGCCTTGCGGTCGGTGAGCCGGTAGTACAGCGCAATCACGAGCACGACGGGTTTCATCAGGGGGCGCCCGACGATCTGGGCCATCCTGAGGGCCGCGTGGATGAGCCAGACCGCGCCGCGCTCGCGCTGGCTGAGCCAGTCGGCGTCGCCCGAGCGCGGTTTGGTTTGCCGCTCTGCTGTACTCAACTGCTCCTCCGGCTGAACGGCCTTAGCACGCGCAAGGTCCAACGGATGCAGCCGAGCGTGCAGAGCTTGCAGTGCATCCACGAGAACTTGAGGTTGTCCCGGAACGGGCGGAAGTGCGATACGCCGCCCTCGTCGCGGCTCAGGT
>JAYYEE010000144.1:0-9260 GCA_036160175.1 Planctomycetota bacterium | reverse complement strand
GCGTTCTCTCCGCTCTTCTCGGACCGCGCCCAGGCCGCCGCGCCCCGCGCCGCAGAGCACGCTGTCGACGATCGGTGCGCGCGACGCGTCTGCGTCTACCCTGACGTCGCCGGTTGCTAGCAGCAGGGGCCGCGCCCCGAGCACCGCCGCCTCCCGCGCGATCGCCGCGCCGTGGATACCGGCGCCGACGATCACCATGTCAAACGCCGCGTCGTGAAGCTGTGTGAGGACGGTCCGCACCCTGTTTGATTGTTGCCTCGGACCTCAGCTCGCGAAAGGGTACGTTCTTCTGATGATCGACGAGATCGCGACGCCTTGGTTCGACAGCGCGCTTCAGCGCCTCGGGCTCCGCAAGGGCGAGCGCGCGCTCGCGCTCGAGCCGCACCGTCGCGACGTCGTCGCGCTGCGGGCGGCGATCGGCGACGAAGGAGAGCTGACCGTCGTGGTCGGCGACCCTGCAGCCGCAGAGGGGCTCGCCGCGATGCAGGCGCCGCAGCTCCGGGTCATCGCGCACGACGCCCTCGGCGGCGAACGCTTCGGCACCTTCGACGCGGCCATGTTCGCGCCGCACACCGGTCCGCTGCTGCCCGCGGCGGTCTACGCCGAGCTCGCCCGCAAGAACCTGCGTCCTGGCGGCCGCTTCGTCGTCGACGTCCCAGCCGCAGACATGCTCCCGGACTTGAGCGCGGCTTGGAGCGACGCCGGCTGGGATGAAGAGCGGCTGGCGGCGATCACCGGCCCGAGGGACGCCGAGCTCACCGCCGCGCTGGGGGCCGCGGGCCTCCGCGCGGTCGCGGGGTCCCCGTGCACCCACGTCCTGCAGGCGTCATCGGCGGCCGAGTTCGTCGCCGTGTTCGCAGGAGACCTCGGCTTGACCGACGACGACGTGATCGAGCTCGGGAAGGCGATCGTGCGGAACCGTCAGGAGCCCGGACCACTCGAACTGCTCGTGCACCGCGCACAAGCAACGGGCCGGCGCTGAGCGCGCGCTAGAGGTTGGTGTAGTTGGGTCCGCCGCCGCCCTCTGGCGTCACCCAGTTGATCACCTGATAGGGATCGAGGATGTCGCATGTCTTGCAGTGCACGCAGTTGGACGCGTTGATCTTCAGGTCGACGCCGTGCTTGGCGTCGGCCTTCTCCTCCATCTCGTAGACAGCGGCAGGACAGAAGTGTTGGCACGGGTTGCCGAACTCTTCGACGCACTGCGTCGAGCACAGATCTGGCGCGCTCACCACGAGGTGACACGGCTGGTCCTCCTCGTGCATCGTGCCTGAGCTGTAGACCGAGGTGAGCTTGTCGAAGGTCAGCGCGCCGTCCTCAGGCAGCTTCTCGAGCGCCGGCTTGCCCTTGCCGCCGAAGTAGTCGTCGAGCTTCTGCATGTAGCTGTGGCCAGCCTTACTCTCGAGCTCGTCCGACCAAAACGTCCCCTTGCCGCCGAACAGCTGCGCGAAGCCCGCGTTGATGAGGCCTGAGAGCCGCCCCTTGTGGAAGCCCTGGTGGAAGTTGCGGCACTGCCACAGCTCCTCGTGCACCCAGTCGTTCTTGATCGCGTCGGCGTAGCCCTTGGTGGTCTCTTCGGAGTAGTCCCCGCGCTTCAGCGCTTCAAAGGTCGTCTCCGCCGCCAACATGCCGCTGCGCATCGCGAGGTGGATCCCCTTGAGGCGCATGCTGTTCATGAAGCCGGAGCTGTCACCAGCGATGAGGAAGCCGTCGCCGTAGTTCTTCGGCATCGAATACAGCCCGCCCTCTGGGATCGACTTGGCGCCGTAGTGCAGCATCTTGCCGCCTCGCAGGAACGCTGCGACCTTGGGGTTGAGCTTCATCTCCTGGAGCTTGCGGTGCCCGTCGAGCGTCGGATCCCGTGAGTCGAGGCCGACCACGATCCCCACGGAAACGAGGTTCTTGCCGTCGTCGGTCTCCCCCATCCCGTAGACCCAGCCGCCGCCGAAGGTCTTCGAGTCGAGCGGATAGCCCATGGTGTGCACCACGAGACCAGGCGCGCATTGACCGGCCGGGACCTCCCACACCTCCTTCACCCCGATCCCGTAGACCTGCGGGTTCTTGCCGTGCAGGTTCAGGTCTTCCACGAGCTGCTTGGTCAGCGATCCGCGCGTGCCTTCGGTCAGCACCGTCATCTTGGCGGAGAGGATGCCGCCGGCCTCGTAGCTGCCCTTCTGCTCGCCGTTCTTATCTACGCCGGTGTCGGCGAGCTGCACGCCGCCGACCTTGCTCCCCTCGCGTTGCAGCTTCGCCGCCGGGAAGCCCGGGAACACCTGCACGCCCTTCTCCTCCGCGATGCCGCCGAGCCAACCCACCATCTTGTTCAACGAGATGACGAAGTTGCCGTGGTTCTTCAGCGGCGGCGGCGTGATCGGGAGCTTGGTGCCGCCCTTCTCCGACAGCCACAACACGTAGTCGTCATGCACCTCCGCCTCGACCGGCGCCTTCGGCTCCATCGTTCGCCAGTCGGGCATCAACTGGTCGAGCGCCTTGGGATCCATGACCGCGCCCGACAGGGAGTGCGCGCCGATCTCGGCGGCCTTATCGATCAAGCAGATCTCGGGCTCGAGCTTCTCGCCCTCGCCTTTTTGGTCGACCTCGGCGTTGTGCCGCTCGATCAAATTGGTCAGGTGGATGGCCGTGCTCAGGCCGGCGGGGCCGCCGCCGACGATCACGACGTCGAAGTCCATTACGTCACGTTCCGTCATCGCAGTTCGTTCGCGCGCCACTTGGTAACCGATGCGCGCTGTCACACTACTAAGGAACAGGAGTTACCTGCAACGAAAGCCGTTGAACCGCGTTGTTAGGAGTGTGCGCCGCTCGGCGCGCACAGACTGCTCACCGAAAGGAGGCCCCAGATGGAACGCCGCTACACGCTCAAAGAAGCCACCGAAGCCCTGAAGCTCGTGCGCGTCATCGCCGGCGAGATGCTGGAGCGACGCAACGAGCGCAGCACTCGGGCCCGCCGTCGGCATTTGCTGGAGTCCGCGGCGACGACCGAGGGGCTCCGAGACGATCTCGCCGAGCTCGACGCGCGCATCTGGGAGCTCGACGAAGGGCTGCGGAGTTGCCGGCGTGAGCTGCAGAACCTTGGGCTGACCATCCTCCGCGAGGCTCCCCTGACGCTCCACTTTCCAGGCCGCAGCGCCCTCGAGGAGGACGACGCGGGGCCGGAGCTAGTCTTTTGCTGGCAGGAAGGCGAGGACGGGGTCGGCTTCGGCCACCCCTCAGGCGAGGAAGACCACCACCGACGCCCGCTGCGCATCGCCAAGGGCGCCTGAGCGGCCGGCCGCGAGCAGGGAGCTCGCCGCAGGGTTGCTTTCCCGCCGCCGCCGCGCACGATCCGGCGGACCATGTTCCACTGCACGATCCTGTTCGCGCTGAAGCCAGGGATCTCGCTCGTCACGGTCCGCACCGCACGAGAGGCGCTGCAGGCCCTGATCGAGACGATGCCCGGCGTCGACCACCTGACGGTCGCGCACAACGTCGCGGACGATCGCCACGGCTACAACCTGGCCCTGTTCTCCGGCTTCGAGAGCAAAGAGGCCTGCGACATCTTTCTGCGCCACCCCGAATACCAGCGCGTCCTGAATGAGGAGCTCGCGCCCCTGGTGGAGCAGCGCGTCGTCGCGATGGGGAGCGACGGCGACTGAACCCGACCCTCCCGCTTGAAAGCGCGCGCCGCGCCGATTGCATAGGGGCATGAGCAATGTGAAGCGCGTGGCGGTCACCGGTGCTGCCGGACAGATCGGATACTCCCTGCTGCCGATGATCGCCAGCGGCGGCATCTTCGGCCCCGATCAGAAGGTCGCCTTGCAACTGCTGGAGATCACCCCAGCGCTCGGCGCGCTCGAAGGCGTAAAGATGGAGCTGCACGACTGCGCGTTCCCGCTTCTCACCGAGGTGACCTGCTCCGACGACCCCAAGGTCGCCTTCAAGGACGCCGACACCTGCCTGCTGGTCGGCAGCAAGCCGCGCGGCCCCGGCATGGAGCGCAAAGACCTGCTCCAGGACAACGGCAAGATCTTCATCGGCCAAGGCCAAGCGATCGCCGAGGCCGCGGGCCCGGACGTGCGCGTCGTCGTAGTCGGCAACCCGTGCAACACGAACTGCTTGATCGCGATGCACAACGCCAAGGGGGTGCCGCAAGACCGCTTCACCGCGATGACGCGCCTCGACCAGAGCCGCGCCAAGGCGCAGCTCGCGCTCAAGGCTGGCAAGCACTGGTCATCCGTCAAGAACGTGACGATCTGGGGCAACCACTCCAACACGCAGTACCCCGACTGGCACCACGCCACCATCGACGGCGTCGCGGCCGCCGACGCCATCGGCGACGACGCGTGGCTGAAGGGTGAGTTCATCCCCACCGTGCAGGAGCGCGGCAAGGCGATCATCAACGCGCGCGGCAAGTCGTCCGCGATGTCGGCCGCGCAGGCCGCCTGCGACCACGCGAAGAGCCTCTACTCGGTAACAACCGAGGACGACTGGGCCTCGATCTGCGTCGTCAGCGACGGCAGCTACGGGACGCCTGAGGGCATCATCTCCTCGTTCCCGTGCACGACCGACGGAGCCGGCAACTGGAAGATCGTCCAGGGCCTGCAGATGAACGAGTTCTCCAAGGAGAAGGCGCAGGCGACGTGGAACGAGCTCGTCGGCGAGCGCGACATGGTCCAAGACCTGCTGGGTAGCTAGCAGGGACCAACGGTGGACCTGCTCGCGATCGCGTTGACCGTCGTCGCCGGAGTGGCGATGGGCGCGATCAACAACCTCGCTGGCGGCGCCGGCGTGCTCGGGCTGCTCGCCTTCGAACACCTCTTCGGGCTCCCGCTCGAGACCGCGAACCCGTCAACCCGCGTCGCGGCGGTCGCGGTCGGGCTGTTCTCGTGCCTGGGCTTCGTCCTCGCCGGGCGCAAGATCCCGCGACAGGCCTACGGACAAGCGCTGCTCGCGCTGCCGGGCGCGCTCCTCGGCGCGCAGCTCGCGCTCGGGCTGCCGCCGCTGGTCTTCCGCAGCTACCTGATCGTCGTGATCGTGCTGCTGCTTCGTCAGCAGCTCCGACCGATCCAGCCCACCGAGGGAACGAGCCCGCTGTGGCTGCGAGCGCTCGGCGCCTTCTGCATCGGCCTGCACATGGGCTACGTCCAGGTCGGCACCGGCTTGATCGCGACGCTGGTGCTCGCGAAGGCCTACGACCGCGACCTCCTCGCGGTGAACACCGCCAAGTCCGTCGTCGTGATCGTGACCGCGCTCACCAGCGCGACGAGTCTGACGATCGCCGGCGCGATCTCGTGGACGCCGGCGATCTCGCTCGCGGCTGGCTGCGCGGTCGGCAGCTTCGCGGCGAGCAAGTGGAGCGTGCACAGCGGCGGCGACTCCGTGCGCCGCGTCGTGTTGACGATCGCTACGCTGACCCTGCTGGAACAGGTCCGCCAACTTTTGCTGTTGGCGTCGACGTGAGCCGACAGCTGATGAGCCCTCGCGTCCTCGCCCCGACGCGCTACCGTCTGTCAGCATGAGTCGACACATCGTCGTAACAGGCGCCAGCTCAGGCATCGGCGCTGCCTGCGCGCGCGCCTTCGCCGAGCAAGGTGACCGCCTCTCGCTGGGCGCCCGCCGCACCGACCGCCTCAAGGAGGTTGTGGACGGAGCGTTCTGCCACCAGCTCGACGTCACTGATCCGAGCAGCGTCGCGGCGTTCGTCGACGCGTCCATCGCGGCGCACGGCCCCGTCGACGTGCTCGTCAACAACGCCGGCCTCGCGCGCGGCACCGAGACGATCGCAGAGGGCACGGGCGAGGCGTGGCGCGAGATGATCGAGACGAACGTGCTCGGCCTCCTGGAGGTGACTCGCCGCGTGCTGCCGCACATGGTCGCGTCCGGCGGCGGCCACGTCGTCGTGATCGGCTCGATCGCCGGCCACAAGGCCTACGTCGGCGGCGGCGTCTACTGCGGCAGTAAGCGCGCGCTGCAGCCGATCTGCGAGGCCATCCGGATGGAGACGCTGGGCAAGAACGTGCGCGTCACCAGCGTCGATCCAGGCATGGTCGACACTGAGTTCTCCGTGGTCCGCTTCCGCGGCGACGAGGAGAAGGCCCAGAAGGTCTACGACGGGACGCGGCCGCTGGTCGCCGACGACGTCGCTGAGTGCGTGCTCTTCGCGGCGAACCGCCCGGCCCACGTCAACCTCGACAACATCCTGGTCATGCCCACCGACCAGGCCAACCCCTACTTCGTGCACCGCGATTCCTGAGCCGCGCGGCGCCGACCGCGCCGGCTACTTCTTGCTGGCGCCCGGGCCCCACGTGTGCGGCTTGGGCAGACGCGGCATGTGCATCGCGAGCAGCGCCATCGCGGTGCCGTAGCCCGCCGAGCGGCCGAACTGGCGGTCGTTCCAAGCGCCGCTCGCCTCGACCCCGCGCGCGAGCATGACGCGCATCCGCGTTCGGCACTCGTCGCGCAGCTCCTCGTCCGCGAGCTGCTCGACCGCCTGGGCGCAGTACATATGCCCGAACATGAAGTAGTAGGGCGCGATCCCGTAGGGCGGGATGTGCGTGCCCTGCTGGCTCTTGCGGACCGCGAGGTCGTCCCAGTGGTCGTAGAACAACTTGACGGCCGCGGCGTGCCGCGCCGCGTCCCCGCGGCCAGCCAGCATCAGGGTCGTCTCGCAGACGGCCGCGCGCGCGGCCGCCGACGGGGTCTTGTCCATCAACCCGCGCTCTTCGTCGGGCCCGTCGTTGCGGCTCTTCGCCGGGGCCCCGTAGGCGTAGCCGCCGCCCTCGCTGCGCGAGCGCTCGAGCGCGGCCAGCGCTTGCTCTACGACGTCGTCTGGGACGTCGTGGCCGCGCGCCTGGGCGTGGAACAGCGCCTGCAGCGCCGGCGCGGTCATGAAGGTCGACGCCGGGTTGCGCGGGCTCATGTAGCCCCGACGGCGCGAGTAGTTCCAGCCGCCGTTCTTCGGGATCGCCGACGCGACGAGCACCTCGACGAGCCACGAGGTCTTCTCGTCGACCTGCTCGGCCAAGGCCGCAGGCACGAGCTGGAAGTCCTTTAGGTAGAGCAGACACGTTAGCGCGTAGATATGCCCCCAACCGCGGACGTCGTAGCCGCCCTGGAAGCCCTCCTGCATCCGGTCGACCTTGAGCGTCTTCAGGACGAATCGCAGCGCGCGCTCCACCGCGGCGACGCGGCGGTCGTCGTCGCGGTATCCCGGAGCGCACACCATGCCCAGGATCGAGATCGACGTGCCGCCGACCCGGTAGCCCTGCGGCAGCGCGCCGCGGTCCTCGCGGTAGACGCCCTCATAGGGCCACTGCCCGCCCTTCTCTTCGAGGCTCAGCAGCTGCTCGAGGGCCGTGGCCGTCGCCGCGGCGACGTCGATCGGCGGTTTCTCAGGCCCCGGGAACTCGGTGATCAAGCGGCCCGCGCCCGCCTGCCGGCGCCGCTTCTTCTGCGCGGTCAACGGAGCGCAGCAGAAGACGAGCGCAGCGAGCGCGATGACGAATACGGAGCGACGGTCGAGCATGTTCGGTCCTAGTGCGGTTGGAGGCGGTCCTCACAGCATCCCTCGACGGCGACCACCGCGCCAGGGTAGGCTCCGGCAATGAACGCTCGGACCTTCGTCCTGCCTGGGATCGCCGTCGTCGTCGCGCTCGCGGCGTGGTGGCAGGCGCCTGCGCGCGTCGCGCCCGGCACCCCTGCGGCGACGTGGCGCGTAGGGCCGATCGACGACTTCCAACAAGCGCGCAACTACCACGAGCTGTCCCCTGAGTCCCCGCTGCGCCTGTCGCTCTCCTGCGGCGAGGCGCGCCACCTCTACGTGTTCAGCCACAGCGCCGAGGACGGCACCCTCTTGCTGTTCCCCTCGCCTGACCTCAAGGGGAGCCCGCGCAACCCGCTGCCCTCTGGCCGGACCGTGCTCCCGGGCCAGCGTGACGGCGACGCGCTCGCGTGGACGACGCGCAGCGGGATCCGCGCGACCACCAGCTACGTCGTCGTCGCCAGCGCGGCGCCGCTGCAGGAGCTTGAGTCTCTCCTGCCGCGGCTTCGCCGCTGGAGTAACCAGGTCATGCCCGACGAGTCGATGCAGGTCACGCGACCAGCGAGCGAGGTCGAGCTCGCGGGAGCGCCTCGACAAGGCTGGCCAGCTGACGTGCTCCGCAGAGCCGCGGACCGCGCGGTGGCTGAGACCCAGGTCAACGGGCCGCTGCACGCCGACGAGGTGGTGGCCGAGGTCTGGAGCTCTTGTTTCCGCGTGCGTGAACGAGCCGACCCGGCGAGCTCCAAGTAGGCGGCGCGACGAACTTCAGCGTCCGAGCGCGTCTTCGACCGCAGCGCACATCGCGTGCACGCAGACGAGGTGGCACTCCTGGATGCGCGCCGTGTTGGTCGACGGGACGTGGACGGCGACGTCCGCGAGTTCGGCGGTCGCGCCGCGACGCTCACCGCACAGCACCGCGCTACGGATGCCCATCTCTTTGGCCTTGGCCATCGCCGCGACCACGTTCTTGCTGCCGCCCGAGGTCGTGATGCCGATCAGCAGGTCGCCGGGCTTGCCGATCGCTTCGACCTCACGCGCGAACACCTGCTCGTAGCCAGAGTCGTTTGCGACGGCGGTCAAGGCGGGGACTTGGTGGCCGAGCGCAACGGCCGCGTAACCCGGCCGCTCTCTGTGCTCGAACCAACCGACCAGCTCGCCGGCGGCGTGGGCTGCGTCGCAAGAGCTGCCGCCGTTGCCGCACAGCATGATCTTGCCGCCGCCTTGGAGCGCGGCGACCGCCGCCTCACACAGAGCCTGCAGGGAAGGAGCGCAGGTGTCGAGGAAGCGTCGCTTGGTCGCGATGCTCTCTTCAATAGTGGCGCGGAGCTTGGCTTCACTCATGATCTTCTCTTCA
The DNA here is from genome assembly GCA_036160175.1 of Planctomycetota bacterium. Taxonomy (GTDB): domain Bacteria; phylum Planctomycetota; class UBA1135; order UBA1135; family UBA2386. Next base: position 369 of record JAYYEE010000144.1, on the reverse strand, counting down.
CCTTAGCTGCGGGTCACTCCGCATGCACGGCCGCGAGCGCGGCGCCGACATCTGGCTTGGCCCCGAGGGCCGTGAGCGCGTCGCCGAACGCCGCGATCGCGCGCAGCACGTTCGCCGTGCGAGCCCCGTGACCCATCAAACCGACGCGGAAGACCTCGCCAGCGAGCGGCCCTAGTCCGCCGCCGACCTCGATGCGATGCTTCGCGCGCAGGAGTCCCCGGAACGCCCGATCGTCGACGCCGTCGGGGTAGCGGATCGTCGTGAGCATTGGGGTGGCGTGCTCGACCGGGACCAGCGGCGCCAACCCCAACGGGCCGAGCCCACGGCGCAACGCCGCGGCGACCTCACGGTGACGGCGGAAGCGCGCTT
>JAYYEE010000143.1:0-4118 GCA_036160175.1 Planctomycetota bacterium | reverse complement strand
TGCCTCGTCCTCCTCAACTGCAACGAGTTCGTCTTCCTCGACTGATCCACTATGGACCTTCGCAACACGTTCTGCGGCCGCACGCGCCGCGAGTTCCTCTGGCAAGCCGGCGGCGGCTTCACGAGCCTCGGGCTCGTCGACATGCTGTCTCGAGACGGATTCTTCAAGGCGGGCGGCTCGAGCGACGACCCCGCCGCCGGTCCGCTCGCGCCGAAGCCGCCGCACCACGCCCCGAAGGCCAAGGCGTGCATCTTCCTGTTCATGTATGGCGGGCCGAGCCACGTCGACACGTTCGACTACAAGCCGAAGCTCTACCCGCTCGACGGCAAGACTATCGACATCCAGACCAAGGGTCGCGGCGGCAGCAAGAACAAGGGCCGCGTGGTCGGTCCGAAGTGGAACTTCCGCCAGTACGGAGAGAGCGGCAAGTGGGTCAGCGACCTGTTCCCGCACGTCGGGCAGTGCGTCGACGACATGGCGTTCGTGCACAGCATGTACGCCGAATCGCCGCTGCACGGCTCGGCGATGCTGATGATGAACTCGGGCCGGATCCTGTCCGGCGCGCCGTGTCTGGGCAGCTGGGTCAACTACGGCCTCGGCACAGAGAACCAGAACCTGCCTGGCTTCGTCGTCATGCTCGACAAGACTGGTGGTCCGATCTCCGGCGCCAAGAACTGGCACTCGGGCTACATGCCGGCGGTCTACCAGGGCACCGTGCTGCGGCCGAACGGCGAGCCGATCCTCGACCTCGACGTGCCCGAGGGCATGAGCGACCGCGAGCAGCGCCGCATCCTCGACGCGCTCAAGGAGCAGAACGCGGCCCACCTCGCGAGCCGCAGTGAGGACACGACGCTCGCCGCGCGCATCCAGAGCTACGAGCTGGCTTACCGAATGCAGAGCCACGCGCCTGAGGCGATCGACATCGCCAATGAATCCGAGGCGACCAAGACCCTCTACGGCCTCGATGACCCCAAGACCGAGGACTTCGGTCGTAAGTGCCTGCTCGCGCGTCGCATGGTCGAGCGCGGCGTGCGGTTCATCCAGGTCTACAGCGGCGGCAACCACAACGACCACAACTGGGACGCGCACGGCGACCTCGAACACAACCACAACAAGCACGCCGGCGCCACGGATAAGCCGATCGCCGGTCTGCTCGCCGACCTGAAGCAGCGCGGCCTGCTCGATGAGACGATCGTGGTGTGGGGCGGTGAGTTCGGCCGGCAGCCCACGGCGGAGTACGCGCAGGGCACGGGTCGCGACCATAACTCGGCGGGCTTCACGATGTGGTTGGCCGGCGGCGGCATCAAGAAGGGCGTCTCGGTCGGCACGACGGACGAGCTCGGCAACGGCGCGGTCGAGCGGCCGATGCACGTCAAAGAGCTGCACGCGACGATCCTGCACCAGATGGGGCTCGACCCGAACCGCCTCTCCTTCTTCCACGCCGGCCTCGACCAGCGGCTGGTCGGGGTCGAGCCCGTCAACCCGATCCACGAACTGATCAGCTAAGCCTGTTCAGTTCGGGGAGGGCGGCCGCGCGCTGCTGCGCGGCTCCTCGTCGGTGGCGCCCATCTCGAGCGCGACGAGCGCGGCGAGGTAGGTCGCGCAGCGCTCTGGCTGCTCACGCACGAACTCGCGCGCTGTGTCCACGAACGCGCGGAACGTGAGCACGCCACGTTCACTGCGTTGCAGCAGGCGCGCGCTGAAGTCGATCGCGTGCGGGGCGGTGAGCCGGCGCAGCGTGGCGCGGGCCTGAGGAGAGGACGCCGATGTGGTCATGCGCAGGGAGCTCCTGTTCGCCGGCGGTGCGCCGGTCCCTGGTAGTGGCCGATCGGGGGATCCTCAGGGCGCGACTTCTCGCAGCAGCGCGCGCCACGCCGCGCGCTCGGTCGCCGGCGCCACCATCGGTTGCAGGGATCGGGTCCGCGCGCGCAGGTCGTCAAGAAAAGGCCGATCGGTCGCGGCGCGTCGCAGCGCGGCGGCGCACGCTGCCACGTCACCCGCGGCGAACGCGCCGGGCCAGCGCTCGCCGAGCAAGCCGAGGTTGCCCGGGACGGCGCTGCAGAGCACGGGCGTACCCGCGGCGATGGCTTCACTGACGACGTTTGCGCCGCCCTCCGCGAGTGAGGGGACGACGCACACCGTGCTGCGGGCGAGGAGCGCCTTGCTCTCGCGCCGGGTCTGCGGGCCCAGGAAGACAGCGCGGGGTTCGGACTCGATGGCTCGCTTGACCTCGTCGCTGTATTCGGAGTCCAGGCGTTCGCCCGCTAGCGTGAGGGCTAGGGGGGTGTCGTCATCGAGCGAGGCGAGCGCGCGCACCGCTATCAGCGGCGCCTTGACCGGCCGCAGGTGGGCGAGGACGCACGCGGTGAAGCTCTCATCGCGTGGCGAAGCGACCGCCGTCGCCGATTGCACCATCGTGCGCGTGCGCGGCCACATCTCAGGCGGCAGCGTCGCTCGAGCGCGGTGCTGCAGCGTGATGATCCGGTCTGCGTCCGTGAGCGTCGCGAGGGCTTCGTCGCTCGGGCCGCCGTCCCCGTAGATGTCCGTGCCGCTCAGGAGCGTGAGGATCGGGAGCGCCGGGCGAGCGCGGCGCGCGGCGCGCACCGCCGCCGCAGTCTTCACTGCGTGGACAGTGATCAGGACGTCGCAAGGCTGGTCGCGCCATTCTTGGCAGAGCCGGGGTCGGTGTCCGAGCTGGCGGAGCAGGCCCGCCCAGCGCAGCGCGGTCGCGCGGTTGCCGCCGCGGCTGCCGCGCGGCGCCGGCGTCACGATCGCGATCTCCAGCGGCTTGGCTAGGATTTCCCGCATGCGCTCATTGCTGTTCTCGCTCTTCGCCATGGCGATCTGCGCCTGCTACGCCGCTTCCGGCGAGGAAAGCGTCAAGCCCGGCATCAACACGAACTTCCTCGATCCAGACCTCGACGTCGACAAGTTCGTGAAGCGATTCGAGACCGAGAGCCGCGAGGTGTTCGCCAAGCGCACCGTGATCGCCCGCGCGATCGGCTTGCACCCTGGCATGGCCGTCGCCGATGTCGGCGCAGGCACCGGCTTATTCATCGACTTTTTCGCGCGCGACGTGACCGCGACTGGCCGGGTCTACGCGGTCGAGCTCTCGCCCAAGTTCGCGGAGAACCTGCGGGCGCGAGCGCGCCGTCGTAACCAGCCGATGGTCGAGGTGGTGCAGTGCACAGACCGTGACGTCGCGCTGCCTGAGGCCTCAGTCGACGCGGTCTTCACGTGTGACACCTACCACCACTTCGAATATCCGGCGGCCACGTTGGCCTCCATCCGTCGCGCGCTGCGACCGGGTGGCGCCTTCGTCATCGTCGACTTTGAGCGCATCCCTGGCAAAACCCGCGCTTGGCTGATGGAGCACGTGCGGTGCGGCAAGGAGCAGGTGATCCGCGAGGTGACGGCCGCGGGATTTACCCTCGAAGACGAGGTGCCGCTCGGCTTCGAAGAGAACTACTTCCTGCGATTCCGTCGCTGAGCGACGCCCTGACTCAGGCGCCGGTCGTGAGCTGCGCGAGCACCTCGTCGTGCTCGGGGAAGCGTCGATCAGGGTGCGCGTTCTTGTTCCAGAGCTCGCGACCGTCAGCTTTGACGATGAAATCGCCCCTGCCGCCGGGCTGTTTGTCGACGGTTGCGCCGGGGTGCGCGGCTTCGATGGCGGCGGCCAGACTGGTCGCCGTAGGCAGGTAGTTTCAAACTACGCAGTATTCGATCGTGACGTGCATGACTGCAGTCTAGGACAAGCTCAGTCAGGTTTCCGAGGGGCAAACGCGAGCGCGACCCACCCGGCGACGAACGCCAGCCCGCCGATCGGGGTGACCGGTCCGAGCCAGCGCATTTCGGCGAGGGCGAGGCCGTAGAGCGAGCCGCTGAACAGCACGACGCCTACGGCGAACAGCGCCGCCGGCAGCTTGGTCCGCCAGCCGATCGCGTGCAGCAAGCCGCACAGCGCCAAGGCCAGCGCGTGATACATCTGGTATCGCACGCCGACCTCGAACGCGCTCTGCGCGGCCTCGTCGTAGCTGCTCTTCATGGCGTGGGCGCCGAACGCGCCGAGCGCCACCGCAGCGGCGCCGAGCCACGCGCCAGCGCGCAGTGCGAAGCCG
>JAYYEE010000142.1:0-4128 GCA_036160175.1 Planctomycetota bacterium | reverse complement strand
TGCTCGCATGAGGCGCATCGCTGCAGCCGTCGCCTGCATGGCGTTGTCGGTCCGCGGGCAAGATTCGATTGAGGCCAAGATCGCCGCCGCGGTCCAAGACGTCGACGCGGCGCGCATTGAGGCGACCGTGCCCAAGCTCTGCAGCTTCGGGACCCGCCACGTGTTGTCGCGCACGGACAGCGCGACCGAGGGCACCGGCGCCGCGCGGCGCTGGCTGAAGGCCCAATACGAGGAGATCGCGGCCGCGACCGACGGCCGCATGACGGTGCGATTCCAAGAGGCGAAGATGCCCTGCCTGCGCAACGGGATGCCGCGCGAGGTCAAGGTCGTCAACGTGATCGCGACGCTGCGCGGGGCTACAGATCCTGCGAGAATCTACGTCGTCGGCGGACACTACGACTCGCGCAACAGCGACGGCGCGGACGGCGCCGGCGCTGCTCCGGGCGCGGTCGACGACGCGTCGGGGACGGCGGTCGCCTTGGAGGCGGCGCGCGTGCTGTCCAAGCGCCGCTTCGCCGCCACGATCCTCTTCGTCGCCTACGACGCTGAAGAGCAAGGGCTGCTCGGCTCGAAGGCGCACGCGCAGTTCCTCGCCGAGCGGGACGTCGCCGTCGACGGGATGATCACTTGCGACATCGTCGGCAACACGACGGGGATGGACGGCGAGACCTATGACGGCTTCGTGCGCTGCTTCAGCTACGCGCCGACGGGCAACGACAGCTTCGGCCGCAGCATGGCGCGCGCCGTCAGCCGCGCAGGCCGTCGCTACGTCGATGGCTTTGACGTTAAGTTGATCTACCGCGGGGATCGGTATGGCCGCGGTGGCGACCACAGGTCCTTCTTCGATCAGGGCTATCCAGCGGTTCGGTTGACCGAGCCGCGCGAGGACTTCTCGCGTCAGCATCAAAACGTTCGGCCAAGGAGCGGGCGGCCCTACGGCGACCTGCCCGACTACGCAGACTTTGACTACTCCGCGAAGGTTGGGCGCGTGGTCGTCGCGACGCTCTGCGAACTCGCGTCCGCGCCGCCGCCGCCGCTCGTCAGCAGCGCGAGGCTCGCCCGCGACGCCTACGACACCGAGCTGGTGTTCCAACTGCCCGACGGCGTCTCGCGGTGCGAGTTCGTTTGGCGTGAGACGACGGAAGCGGACTGGACCAACGTGATGCCGATGGCCGCCGCAGCCCCGAAGCCGACTCGCTCGGGCCGCATGCTCGCGCGCATGCCGGGCGTCTGTCTGGACGACGTCGTCGTCGGGGTGCGCGCGATCTCCGAAGCGGGCGCTCGGAGTCGGGTGGCGACGCCGCCTGAGCCCGATCGCTTCGCGCAACGACCGCAGACTCGAACGCGCCGCGGGAAGTAGGGGGCGCCCCCAGGTAGCATCACGCGCATGACGAAGGCGCGTCGACGGAGAGACATGATCGCCGCTGCGATGATGGTGATGCTGGCTGCCTGCGAGGGCGACGGCAGCGACATCGGGCCGCGCCTGCCCCTGCTGCCAGCTGAGAGCACGAAGGTCATGGTGTTCGACGACGGCAACCGCGGCGTGGTCTCCGCGACCGTCTCCGTCGTCGGCTCGTCAACCAGCGCGCTCACCGGTCGTAACGGCAGGGGCGACTTCCTCGCTGAGCCGCGCGGCCGCGTCTTGTTCGACGTCGACCCGACCTGGGCGGCGGCCACTGCGGGTGACGCGTTGGCGGGCTACCGCGTGGCGCTCTCGGTTGTGGGGACGGACCTGCCGGTGCCTCTACACGTCCCGGACGTCTCGGCGGCAGCCAGCGCCTCGATCGCAGTCGGCGAGCAGCAGGTCCAGACCGTGGTCGCATCGGCGAACGGAGAGCTGACGGTGCCCGCGGGTACGACGGTCTCGATCGCGGGCGCCGGGTCGACGGCCCGCGTCGGCCTCGGTGAGCTCTTGCCAGAGCACTTGCCTGGAGATCTGCCGGTGGCGAGCGTCGGCGCGTTCCTGTTTGGTCGCGGCTTCTACGTCGGCCCCGCCGACGCGTCGTATTCGCCGGGCATCGACCTAGACGTCGACGCTGCAGACCTCAAGGTCACGACCCCAGGCGCGCAGCTCTTCTGGCTCGACAGCGAAACGGGCGAGTGGGCGCCGCAACAGGTCCCGGTCTCGGCGTCTGGCGGCCGGCTCAGCGTCGCCGGCGCGATCACGCGCGGCGGCCTCTACGCGTTCGGCGTCAACGTCGCGACGGCGCGCACCGTCCAGGGACGAGTCGTGGACGTCGAAGGGGAGCCGGTGTTCAACGCGATCGTGAAGGTGGACCACCGCTCCGCGCGGTCGGCGGGAGACGGGCGGTTCATCGTCGACGGAGTCCCCGCGACCTTCGGAGACGGCGCGCCGCGCGACGCGTGGCTGGAGATCTACGCGGGCCCGACGTGGCTGCCTGAGGTCGTGACGGACGTGGCGCCTTATTCGTCGCAGCTGTCTGACCTCGGCGACGTCGTCTTGGACACCGTGCGCGCCGGCAACGTCCGGGTCCAGCAGGTGGTCCGCGCGCGCGCGGACCCCTTCCAGCCCGCTCGCCTGAGCTCTGTGCGGGAGGGGGTCGCGCTGCACTACACCAGCGACGAGAACGGCCAGGCGTTGTTCGAAGACGTGCCTGCGGAGTTCTTCGGCTACCAAGAAGGGCGTCGTCGCGATCGGAGAGACTCGTTCTATGGCCAGCAGGTCGGCTTCCTCGGCCGCGGCCAGCGCTGGTTAGACAGCTACCAGTTCTTGTTTGACCGTCGGTGGTTCCAGGGGACGAGGAGCGCGCGCGGCTACATATGCGACCGCATCGGGGGCGGGCCAGTAGAGTTCGCGCACCTCGTGCGGGGCGAGCAGCCGAGCGAGGGCTACGTCGGCGAGACGCGAGAGAACGGAAACCTGTTCGCCGACCGCGAGTTTGAGAAGCGCGCGACGGCGGTGCTGAGGACCGCGCGCGACGGCGTCTCGATCACGCACGCGTTCACCATCGAGTATCCGAGCTCCGACCACCTCGAGTTTCCTATGCGGCGCGTCCTCCGCCAGCCTCTCGGGGCGTTCGAGCGGCACGCCTATGTGACGGGGAGCGTCGCTGGTACGGACCCGGCCTTGCTATACGAGACGCGGGTTACCCGGCGGCTCACCCGACAAGATCTCTGGAACGACGTGTTCGAGGGTGCGCCGCCCCTCGACGCTTATCCGGTAGATGCAGGCGTGAGCGCGATCGACCCGGCCTTCCGCGTCGGGCTCCCGGTCGCCGGCGGCAACGTCGCGGTCGCGGAGCTCGAAGACCAGGGCGCGAGCGGCTTCGCTCTCCGGAGGGCCGCGGTGCTCGCTGGCGTGCGGAGCGGCCTCGTCGAAGGCTCCGAACTCGCGTTGCCCGCGCCAGCGCCGCTCGAAGCCGCCGCGACGTTCCGCCTGACTGACGCGCTCTCGGGCGCGCCGTCTGAGGTTGACCCCGCAAACCTCTCGATGTCGCTCGGCCAAGTCGTCGACGGCGCCGGCGTCGTCGATGTCGCGCGAGACGTCGACGCCTCGATCACTCAGGCGGGGGCTGACCTGGAGCTCGCGCTGACGGCGCTGCCGGCGGGCGCGCAGTGGTTGGTGATGGTCGGCGGCGAGAGCGAGGCGAACGGCGTGACGTCATCCCACGCGTCGATGGTGGAGGTCGCCGACGCCGCGACCGCTGGGTTCTCTTTTCAGCCGTTCCCGTCGCTGGCGAGTCCGGCGCCCGGGGCGACGGTGCCAGCGGCTGGCTTCGAGGTCGAGTTCTCGATGCCGCCGAGCGCGATCGGTGGGATGCTCGAGCTCCGCTCCGTAGATCAAGGCGACGACCTGCTCATCTGGGAGGTCTTAGTGCGCTCGGACTGGCCGGACTTCCGCTTCGTGACGCTTCCAATCGAGGCAGCGGCAGACACGCCGCTGATCGCAGGGCGGACCTACCAGTTAACCGTTACGGCTTGGTTCGGTGAGTTCGACATCGATTCGCCGGACCCCTTCGGGGAGTTCGCTGCGTATGCACAGTCGATCGCTCCGATCGAGGCTGGGGTCCGGCAGGTGACTCGGCGCTCTGTCGAGATCACGACCAACTAGGGCTCGCCGGCGTCATGACGGGAGACGTTCCAGCTAAGTGCGTGTCCGACGCGGTC
>JAYYEE010000141.1:0-3823 GCA_036160175.1 Planctomycetota bacterium | reverse complement strand
GGTGCGTGCGGACAGACCCCACGGAGAGGGCTCCGGAATGATCTGGGTGACACTGTGCATCGCGCTCGCTGTGGCGCTCGCTGGTGTGTGCTGGGCGTGGCGTAAGAGCGCGCACGCTGCGCGCGTCACGTCGTCTCGATGGCGGCACAGTGAGGCGGCTCTGATGACGGCCAGGGCAGAGGTCGCGAGGCTCGTCGGTGGGCTCTCGGCGTCGGGTGACGGGCTGATGGTCTTGGATGAAGCCTCGCACGTCATCGCGATCAACCCGGCGGCGTGTGCGTTGGCGGGCGTCACCGAAGGAGTGGCGGCCGGCACTCGCATTGACGAGGTTGTCCCCTGGGTGGAGCTGCACACGGCGCTGCGGGAGGTCGGTCAAGATGGCGTGACCCGGACGTTCGAGCTCGCGTTGGAGGCCGACGCTGCGCCTGCGACCGTGCTAACCATCAGCGTCCGGCCACTCGACGACCTTGGAACGGTCGTCGTGCTCGGAGACCAAAGCCGGATCAAGCAGCTCGAGTCGATTCGGCGTGACTTTGTCGCCAACGTCTCACACGAGCTCAAGACGCCGCTGGCGGCGATCAAGGGCTTCGTGGAGACAATCCAAGACGACGAGGACATGCCATCGACAACGAGGCATCACTTCATCGCTCGGATCCATGTGCAGGCGGAGCGACTCGCGACGCTCGTCTCTGATCTGCTGACCATCTCTCGACTGGACGACGAGGTGGTTGACGCCGATAGGCAGGCGGTCGACATGGTCTCGGTCCTAAATGAGGCGGTGCAGCACCTTATGCCTATCGCAGAGCGACGCGAGATTGAGTTGCGCAGCGAGATTGAAAGCGAGGTGGTGTGGATCCTCGCGGACCGTGAGGCGTTGCGCCAGACGGTCGGCAACCTGATCGATAACGCGTTGAAGTACACGCCGGAGCGGGGAGCGGTCACCGTGCGGCTCGGCGTCGAGGATCAGCGGTCGGCTCGCCTTGAGGTCGCAGATACTGGCATTGGCCTGTCGCCCGCCGACCAAGAGCGCGTCTTTGAGCGCTTCTATCGCGTCGATCGCGCTCGCTCTCGCGAGCTGGGCGGAACGGGCCTAGGGCTCTCAATCGTGAAGAACACCGTCCTGAACCTCGGCGGGGAAATCGGAGTTCGGAGCGAGCTCGGCGTCGGGAGCCTGTTCTGGGTGCGGCTGCCGATCGCCTCGGCAGAAGCCTCGCAAGCGCGCTAGCGCTACTGGATGACGCCGCCGCGCTCGTGGAACTCGGCGCTCTTTTCCTGCATGCCCTTCTTAGCGTAGTCGCGCACCTCCTCGGTGATCTTCATCGAGCAGAAACGCGGCCCGCACATGGAGCAGAAGTGGGCCACCTTCGCGCCGTCTTGCGGGAGGGTCTCGTCGTGGTAGGCCTTGGCGGTCTCGGGGTCGAGCGAGAGGTTGAACTGGTCATCCCAGCGGAACTCGAAGCGCGCCTTGCTGAGCGCGTCGTCGCGATCCTGCGCGCCGGGGTGCCCCTTCGCGAGGTCGGCGGCGTGCGCGGCGATTTTGTAGGTGATCACGCCTTGCTTGACGTCGTCCTTGTTGGGTAACCCGAGGTGCTCCTTGGGCGTGACGTAACAAAGCATCGCGGTGCCGTAGCTCCCGATCATCGCGGCGCCGATGGCTGAGGTGATGTGGTCGTACCCCGGGGCGATGTCCGTCGTCAGCGGACCCAGCGTGTAGAAGGGGGCCTCGTGGCAATCCTTCAGCTGCTTGTCCATGTTCTCTTTGATGAGGTGCATGGGCACGTGCCCGGGGCCTTCGATCATGACTTGGACGTCATGCTCCCAAGCGATCTTGGTGAGCTCACCAAGCGTCTCAAGCTCGCCGAACTGCGCGCCGTCGTTGGCGTCTTTGATGCACCCGGGACGCAGCCCGTCTCCGAGTGAGAACGAGACGTCATACCGCTTCATGAGCTTGCAGATCTCTTCGAAGCCGGTGTAGAGGAAGTTCTCCTGGTGGTGGTGGAGGCACCACTTGGCCATGATCGACCCGCCGCGGGAGACGATGCCGGTGACCCGATCCGCGGTGAGCGGCACGTAGCGCAGGAGTACGCCTGCGTGGATCGTGAAGTAGTCGACGCCCTGCTGCGCCTGCTCTTCTAGGACCTCGAGGAACATCTCGAGGTTGAGGTCCTCGACCTTTCCCTCGACGCGCTCCAGCGCCTGATAGATTGGGACCGTCCCGATCGGCACCGGGCTGTTCCGGACGATCCACTCGCGGGTCTCGTGGATGTTCTTGCCCGTCGACAGATCCATCACCGTGTCGGCGCCCCAGCGCGTCGCCCACTGGAGCTTCTCGACCTCTTCTTCGATCGATGAGCCCAGGGCGCTGTTCCCGATGTTGGCGTTGATCTTCACCAAGAAGTTGCGGCCGATGATCATCGGCTCAATCTCAGGGTGGTTCTTGTTGGCTGGGATGATGGCGCGGCCCGCTGCGATCTCCGCCCGCACAAACTCGGGCTCGACGTTCTCCCGGATCGCGACAAAGCGCATCTCCTCCGTGATGACGCCCTGCCTGGCGTAGTGCATCTGGGAGAAGTTGGTGTCGCCGCGCGCAACGCGCGCGACGATCCATGGCAGGCGACGCTGGGGTAGGCCGTCGCGCACGTCACAGCCCTGCGGGCCCGTCGTGTCGTAGACGCGGAGCACGTCGCCGTCCGTCAGACGGATATCGCGCGCGGGGACGTCCAGGTCTCCGACGGAGACCTTGTCGGACTGGGGGAACGAATCAGAGAGCGGGCCAAGGCCCGGCTGGGGTGCGGTGTCGGTCATTCGCTGCTGTTTCCTACGCCGGCATGACCCGGATCAGGTTCCAGGGGTGCTTCTCAGTCCGCATCCGCGAACGCCCCCAAGCAGAACGTGCCGGGCTAGCCGGCGCTTTCGCACAGAATGGGCCAACGGCTGGCTAGACGCAAGCGGTCAGCGGTCGTCGCCGGCGCCCTGGCTGGAGTTGTCCTGGAGCGGCTGGAGCGCGACGGCCTCGCGAAGCTCGTTATGGACGAGGGGGCCGAGGACGGCGATGGCACGCCGTGACAAATCTAAGGCGTGCGATTGGCGCGCCGCCTGCACGATCTTGCTGTCATGTGGGACGCACATATGCATCGCCAAAATCGCCGCGAACACCACGCAGGCGCCGGTCACGACACCGAAAAGGCCGCCGCCGATGCGATTGAAGAACCCGAGCCCCGCCTTAACGATGAATGACTGCAGCATCATCGACAGCAGGCTCATGACCACGAGCATCGCGAGGAACAGCAGACAATGCGTGAGATACACGGTCGCCGTGTCGGGTGGGGGCGGTGGTTGGCTTGGCGCTCCAGCGATGGACTCCGCGGAGGGTGACGTGCTGTCGACCCAGGTCGCGATGTCGTCTCCGAACTGGAACGACACATAGAAGGCGAAAACCAGGATCAGGATCCGGCTCACTTGCCAGACCAGCCCCTTGAACAGCCCGATGACGAAGAACGTCAGCAGGATGCCGATGGCGGTGCGGTCAATCCAGCCGAGGTATTCGAAGGCCTCGGTGACGGAGTCGCCGAATGTCGGCGATTGTGGGGGCTGGAGGAGAAGCACGCGCCAGCATTGTGCATCGTCGCAGGGGCAATGTCTGCCCCCACGTCCGGGGAGCCCAGGATAGCTTTGCAAATGCTCACGAGGTGCGGGAACGTTCGCAGGCCGGCGCACACGCCAGATGCGATGACCCGAGAAGACGCGTCCAGACTTACGCAGATCGTTGAGCAGATATCGCGCGATCTCGCCGCCACTCGGCGGCGGGACTCAGACATGCCGG
>JAYYEE010000140.1:0-5512 GCA_036160175.1 Planctomycetota bacterium | reverse complement strand
GGCGGCCAGGTCGGAGATCACGGCCGCATAGAGACTTCGACCGGGGTCGCTCGTGTCGTCAACACGACCGCCTTGGACGGGTTCCATCTGCACGAGGCTGAGGTCGAGTCTGGGCACCTTGAAGCCGGGCAAGCCGCCCGGTTGGCGGTCGCGTCTGATGCGCGACACGCGACTGAGCGCAATCACACGGCCACGCACTTGCTGCACGCGGCCCTCAAAGAAGTGCTGGGGGACCACGTCAGCCAAGCTGGCTCAGAGGTCGCCCCCGAGCGCCTCCGCTTCGACTACACGCAGCCCGAGAAGCCCGCCCCTGCGGCGATGAAGCAGGTAGAAGAGCTCGTCAATGATCAGGTCTTGCGCGCGGAGGACGTGACGGCATGCGTGCAGAAGCTCGATGAGGCGCGGGAGAATGGCTTCGTCGCGCTCTTCGGCGAGAAATACGGAGATGAAGTGCGCACGCTGCAGGTCGGCGAATTCAGCAAAGAGCTCTGCGGCGGCACCCACGTGAAGAACACGGGCAATATTGGGCTCTTCCGGATCATCAGCGAGGGCGCGGTCGCGGCGGGAACGCGCCGGATCGAGGCCGTGACCGGCCGGGTCGCCATGCAGATGGCGCGCGCAGACCGCGACCACCTGGCAGCGGCCGCAGCGCACCTCAAGGTCCCGGGCGGCGAGCTCGCGCAACGCGTGCAGGAGATAGCTAAGGACCTGAAGAAGGTCCGCAAGGACCTCGATAAGGCGTTGGCGCCGGACCTCGATGTCGAGCTAAGCAAGGTCGCGGAGCTCCTGGTGCCTCACACGGTCGAGGGCGCAGCGTGCCAAACGGTCGTGTTCGAGCGTCCGGGGCTGCAGACCAAGGATGCCCAAGAGCTGCTGGCCCGCTGCCAGCAAAAGCACGGCCCGGTGGCCGGCGTCGTGATCAGCCAGGCCGCGGATTCGGTGGCGGTTGTGGTCAACATCGCGAAGGACCTCACCGACCGCCTGCAAGCGGGCCGCCTGGTGAAAGAGCTCGCGGGCTTGCTGGGCGGCGGGGGCGGCGGTCGCCCTGACTCGGCGCAGGGCAAAGGAAAGGACGTGGAGAAGGTGCCTGAGGCGCTGCGAGCGGCCCATGAGGCCTTGCAGGCTGCGGGTTTGCGTCCGTAGCGCCGATTCGCCCTCGCGAAGTGTTGCCCCGGTCGACCGTTGACTTCCGGGGCGGCAGGCGTAGCCTTTTAGCCCCGAAAATGGCCGAGCGGCCTGCGCGACGGTTCGCGCTGATCCGCAGAGCCCGACGTAAGACCCTCACATGGCAACTCCGAAGCGCAAAATCAGCCGCTCGCAGCGCGGCAACCGCCGCTCGCACCACGCGCTGGCACGCACGCAGCTGGTCCGCTGCACGCACTGCGGGTCGATGATCCGACCGCACACGATCTGCAAGGCCTGCGGCCACTACCGCGGCCGCCAGGTCATGGTCGCGAACAACCCTAGCGCATAAGCGGAGATGCGGACGCCGGTTGGCGTCTCGCGACGATCGCTGCGCGGGCTCCCAGCTTTCTGACTTGGGTGAGCCGCGCTCACACGGCACGATGGGGGCGCGTATCCTGCGCACCTCGTTCCCTCTCTCTCATGGTTCGCCGCTGCGGCGAAACGCACGCTCTGCCGACAAGTATGCGCGCGCGTCACGTCGAACGCCCTGCCCGGGAGACCGCGGCGGATCCATCCCCAGCATCTTATGAGCAGAATCGTCCTCGACGCGGTCGGTGGTGACCACGCCCCAACGGAAGCCGTCGCTGGTGTCGCCTTAGCCCTGCAGCACGATCACATCCGCCCTGATGAGGTCATCCTCACAGGGCCTGAGGCTGACGTGCGCGCTGCGATGGCTGCGGTGTCTCTGCCGCCAGAGATCGAGGTGGTGGACGCGCCCGACGTCCTCACGGCGACGGATTCGCCAACGGACGCGCTCCGTAAGAAGCGCAACAACAGCATCGCGGTCGGCATCGGCCTGGTGAAGGCGGGCAAGGCCGGCGGGTTCGTCAGCGCTGGATCGACCGGCACGGTCGTCGCGGCGGCGACCGTTGGCTTGCGGTACTTGGAGGGGATCCGGAAAGCGTGCATCGGCGCGCTCATTGAGGGCGAGAAGAACCCCTTCTTGGTCCTCGACGTCGGCGCGAACCCGCAACCGAAGCCCCAGCACTTGGCGCAGTTCGCGCTGATGGGATCAGCCTACTATGGCTGCCAGTTTGGCGTCGACGCGCCCAAGGTTGGCGTGCTGAACATCGGCAGCGAAGACAAGAAGGGCAGCCCGCTCGTCCTGGAGGCGCGCCGCCTCATGCAAGAGATGCCGATCGCGTTCCACGGAAACGTAGAGGGCGTCGAGGTGTTCTCCGGCGACTGCCACGTCGTCGTGACGGACGGCTTCAGCGGCAACGTGCTGCTCAAGACCAGCGAGGGCGTCGCGGAGTACCTCCTGCGGGCCACCTTTAAGGCGATGCAGGAGGCGTCCATCGCCCCTGAGCAGATCCGCGCGGTTCAGAAGGCGGTCATGCCGCGGGTGGACTTCAGCGAATACGGCGGCGCGCTCCTGCTCGGAGTCGAGGGCGTCGTCACCATTTGCCATGGTCGCTCGCGCGCGCCAGCGTTCGCGAACGCGCTGCGCTTCGCGAACCGGGCGCTCGAGGGCAACGTCAACGACCACATCGTCGCCGCAGCTAAGAACCTCAGCTTGTCGTCCGGCGACGAACAAGGCGAGGGCGGTCAGCCATCTGTCTGACGCAGTCCAACATGGCAAGAGCACCTAGGAACGGCGCGACGAATGCGCCAGTACGCGCGCCCGCACCGGGCATGGAGAACTCGTGATGGCAAACGTTCGCCGCGTAGGCGTCGCCGGTCTCGGCCGCTACGTCCCCGACCGCGTCCTCAGCAACCACGACCTCGAGAAGATGGTCGACACGTCGGATGAGTGGATCGTGCAGCGCACGGGCATTCGCGAGCGACGCATCGCCGCCGACGACGAGATCACGAGCACGCTCGCGATCAACGCCGCCCGACAGGCCCTTGATCACGCCGGGTTGGCGCCGGAAGACCTGCAGCTGGTCATCTGCGCGACGGTGACTGGCGACCAACCGTTCCCCGCCACGGCGTGCCGGATCGGCTATGACCTGGGCGCGAAGGACGCGGGCGGCTTCGACATCGCGGCTGCCTGCACGGGCTTTGTCCACGCGACGCAGGTGGCGTCGAACCTGGTCGCGAGCGGCGCGTACGACAACGTCCTCGTCTGCGGCGCCGAGGTCTTGAGCCGCATCCTCGACTACGAAGACCGGAACACGTGCGTACTCTTCGGAGACGGCAGCGGCGCTGCGGTGTTCATGCCGCATGAGCGTTGCCAGCAAGGGGAGTACCTCGGCGGATCGATGTCCATGGAAGGCGGCGCTGAGGGCGTGCTGGCGCAGCCCGGGGGCGGGAGTCGGCACCCGGCGTCTACCGAGTCGATCGCGAATCGCCTGCACTTCATGAAGATGGGCGGCACCAAGGTGTTCCGCTTCGCGGTCCGGGTCTTCGCCAAGCTCGTGCGGCAGGTCATCGACGAATACGGGGTCGATCAGATCGGCGTGATCATTCCGCACCAAGTGAACCAGCGGATCATCGAGAGCGCGATGGAGCAGATCGGTCTCCCGATGGACCTCGTGTTCTGCAACATCGACCGCTACGGCAACACCTCTGCGGCGTCCGTGCCGATCGCGCTCCGGGAGGCGTACGAGGCGGGTCGCCTCGAGAAAGGCAAGCTCGTCGTGATGCCTGCGTTCGGCGCGGGCATGGCGTGGGGACATACGGTGCTGCGCTGGTGAGCGCGCGCTCGAAAAAGGAGAAGCCACTATGACACTTTCGGACAAGGTCGCACTCATCACGGGCGCTTCGCGCGGTATCGGTCGGGCGATCGCGGTCGAGCTCGCCCGGCAAGGCGCCGACGTCGTCTGCACGTCGACGCGCGCAGGCGGCTGCGACGCGACCCTCGAGGAGATCGCGTCTCTCGATGGAGACGCGTCCGCGCACGCGCTGGTCTGCGACGTCTCAGCCCCAGATTCGGTCGAGGCGCTCAGCAAGTGCGTCCTCGAGGAAAAGGGCAAGCTGGACGTGCTCGTCAATAACGCGGGCGTGACGCGCGACGGCGTGTTTATGCGAATGTCGGACGCGGACTTCGACGACGTGGTCGGGACGAACCTGCGGGGGGCGTTCCTGGTCTGCAGGGCATTCGCGCGGCCGATGGCGAAGGCGCGCGGCGGGCGAATCATCAACATCGGGTCCGTCGTCGGCCTCACTGGCAACGCGGGGCAGGTCAACTACGCGGCGAGCAAGGCTGGCCTCGTGGGCTTGACCAAGTCGTTGGCGCACGAGCTTGCCGGGCGCGGGGTCACGGCCAACGTGATCGCGCCGGGCTTCATCGAGACGGACATGACGGCCGCGATCCCGGAAGATCACAGGTCGGAAATGCTGAAGCAGATCCCGCTTTCGCGCTTCGGCGCCCCAGTCGACATCGCCCGCGCGGTGACGTTCTTGGCCGGGGACGCTGGGGCCTACATCACCGGGCAGACCCTGGTGGTGGACGGCGGGATGACCATGTAGTCGAGCTATTCTCTTTGGCCGGAAGCCTAGTGCAGCTAACATTCCGGTATCGATACCCCTTTGGCGGCTCTCTCTTCCGCCTCTCGCCGCCATGGACGATGTCTCCATGGCGCACTCGTTACCAGTCCCTGAGCGCTGCTTGGGCAGCGCTCGTGAACCTAAACATCAGAGGCAGAGAACGTGTCGAAGACCGACAACATCGAAGAGCGCGTCCACAACATCGTTTGTGAGCAGCTAGGCACTACCCGCGACAAGATCTCCGCGGAGACCTCCTTCATCAACGACCTCGGGGCCGACTCGCTCGACACCGTCGAGCTGGTCATGGAGTTCGAGGACGAGTTCGAGATCAACATCCCGGACGAGGACGCGGAGAAGATTCAGACCGTCGGCGACGCGGTCACCTACATCAGCGGCAAGCTCAGCTAGCGCCGCTGGGCGCAGACGCCTGACGACGCCGCCCGTTCGCGGGCGGCGCGGATGACCGATGCGGCGCTCGCCGAATCGGTGAGAACTCATGCGTGGCGGAGACCGCCTCGCGCCCGTAGCCATTGAGGATAGTTGGATGACTAGACGTCGAGTCGTGATCACCGGCGTAGGCGCCGTATCGTCGCTGGGGCTCAACCTGCCCACGACCTGGAAGAACCTGCTCGCCGGTGAGTCGGGGGCCGGCCTCATCACCAAGTTCGACACCGAGCATCACACGGCGAAGTTCGCCTGCGAGGTCTGGGACTGGAAGGACGAGGACCACTTCCCGAGGACCGAGGCGAAGCGCCTCGAGAAGTTCACGATGTTCTATCTGGTCGCCGCCGATGAGGCGATGAAGGCCAGCGGCATCGACATGGACAAGGAAGACCGCGCGCGGGTCGGCTGCATCACGGGCACGGGCATCGGCGGGATCGACGAGATTGAGAAG